>JAFUKS010000160.1 GCA_017473445.1 Lachnospiraceae bacterium | reverse complement strand
TATTTCTTTAAAATGAGCAAATACGCAGATAAGCTGATTAAGCATATCAATGAGCATCCCGAGTTTATTCAGCCTGTATCCCGTAAGAACGAGATGATGAATAATTTCCTGCTTCCCGGTTTGCAGGATTTATGTGTATCCCGTACCTCCTTTAAGTGGGGTATTCCGGTAGACTTTGACAACAAGCATGTGGTTTATGTATGGCTGGATGCACTGACCAATTACATCACCGGCGTAGGCTATGATGCAGAGGGCAACAGCACAGAGCAGTACAAGAAGCTGTGGCCGGCTGATTTACATCTGATTGGAAAGGATATTATCCGTTTCCATACTATTTACTGGCCTATTTTCCTGATGGCACTGGGTGAGGAGCTGCCTAAGCAGGTATTTGGTCATCCCTGGCTGCTGATGAACAATGACAAGATGAGTAAGTCCAAGGGTAATGTGATTTATGCAGATGACTTGATGGATTTCTTTGGCGTGGATGCGGTACGTTACTATGTACTTCACGAAATGCCTTATGAGAATGATGGTAATGCTACCTGGGAGCTGATTGCGGAGCGTTTCAATTCCGATTTGGCCAATACCCTGGGCAACCTGGTGAACCGTACCATTTCTATGAGTAATAAATATTTCGGTGGTGTGGTAGCTGACAAGGGTGTAGCGGACGCGGCCATTGATGAGGATTTGAAGAGCACTATCACCGGCACCTATGCTAAGGTGGTGGAGAAGATGGCGGCCAATCGTGTGGCAGACGCGCTCACGGAGATTTTCGGAATCTTCAAGCGTTGCAATAAATATATCGATGAGACAGAGCCTTGGGCGCTGGCAAAGGATGAGTCCAAGGCAGACCGTCTGTCCACCGTACTGTACAATCTGGTGGAAGGTATTGTCATCGGTGCTTCCTTATTAGAACCTTTCATGCCTGAGACTGCAGCTAAGATTGTGGCACAGTTAAATACCACCTTACGTGATTTTGACCAGCTGGAGCAGTTTGGCTTGTACGAAAGTGGTAGTAAGGTTACTGACCAGCCGGAAATCCTGTTTGCACGTTTGGATATGAAGGAAGTGGCAGCCAAGGAAGAGGAGCTTCGTCTGGCTATGATTGCCCAGGCACAGGCAGAAAGCACTCCTGTGGAAGAGGTAGCAGAGGATGTGATTGATATAGAGCCCAAGGCGGAAATCACTTACGATGATTTTGCCAAGCTGCAGTTCCAGGTGGGTGAGATTATTGCCTGTGAAGCAGTGCCCAAGTCCAAGAAGCTGCTTTGCAGTCAGGTAAAGGTAGGCAGCCAGGTGCGTCAGATTGTATCCGGTATCAAGGCACATTACAGCCCAGAGGAAATGGTGGGTAAGAAGGTAATGGTGCTGGTGAACCTAAAGCCTGCTACCTTGGCCGGAGTTCTTTCTGAAGGTATGCTGCTTTGTGCAGAGGACGCAGAGGGTAATCTGGCGCTTATGACTCCTGAGAAGGAGATGCCTGCAGGTGCAGAAATCTGTTAAGCATTTCTAAAATTTCTCTAAACACCGTTAACAAGCGGATAAAATCCGCTATAATGGTTACAGTGAGGAAAGGCGTTGATTCTTATGAGCGAAACGATGAAATTTCCTTATGAAATCCGTTGGGCAGAGGATCGGGACTGGTCTCCTGCCATGCGGATGATATGGGAGACCTTCCTGAAATACGAAGGGGAGGACTACACAAAAGAAGGTATTCACAATTTCTTCCGGTTTATTACGGATGAAGACCTACGTATGGCTTTTCAGCGTGGAGAGTACAAGCTGCTTGTGGCGGTGGATGGTAAGCGGATTATTGGAGCTGCTTCCCTGCGCAATATTCATCAGTTGTCTCTTTTGTTTGTGGATGAAGCTTACCATAGGCAGGGAGTGGGCAGGACATTGTTGGAGGTACTCAGTACTTATTTGATAGAAGAGCTGGGTGAGCGGTACATGTCCCTGAATGCATCCCCCTATGCGGTGGAGTTTTACCGGAAGTGTGGTTTTCGTGCAGTGCGAAAGGAAGAGCATTATGCCGGCATTGTAGTGACTCCCATGGAGAAATACTTTTATTGACAAGTTTAGAAAGGAATGAAAAGATGAAGTTATTTGCTTTTGACAGTCCATTAATGAATGTGCTGAACAAAATATCTGACTTGATGTGGCTGAATATTCTGGCCCTGATTTGCTGTATCCCCGTTGTGACTGCGGGAGCGTCCCTTACCGCATTGCATTATATGGCACTGAAAATTGTCAGAGATGAAGAAACCTACATATCCAGAGGATTCTTTAAGTCCTTTAAGGATAATTTTAAGCAGGCTACTGTTATCTGGCTGATTCTGCTGGTGGGATTTGCTCTGATTATCGGAGACTTTGTGATTACCTGGAATATGGCAGGTACCTTTTACCAGGTACTTCGTGCAGTATTTACTGTAGCAGGTCTGCTGCTGTTGTTTGAATATGCATTTGTTTTTCCTATTTTGGCAAAGTTTGACAATACCATTAAGACTACCATGAAAAATGCATTGGTAATCAGTATTGTACAGTTCCCCAAAACCATCGTGATGATTTTGCTTCCGGTAGTATTTATTGCCTTGATTTGGTTTTTCCCGGTAATGTTCCCGATCGTATTACTGTTTGGAATGTCTGTCAGTGCATGGATTGCGGCAAAGCTTTATAATAAGTTTTTTACCGGTTTGGAAGAACGTATTTTGGCAGCGAATCCGCCTGCGGAAGAGGCTGTAAGTGAGGAGACAATCTTTACCGATGAGAGCAGACTGCCCAAAAGTAAAGAACTGTAGACAAATTGCACAACAAAAAAAGTGAATTATGTGCAAGATGCCACGATGGACCGCGAAAAACCAAGATTATAAGCAATTCATACAAAGTAAGCCCAAAACTTTGTGTAATTGTTGCATGGCACTTTTTTTTCTTTTTCGTTATACTAAAACAAGGTCAAACGGGTGAAGCCCGTACTAATTATTTTACAATTGATGTGAACATGAAAGGAGTTTACTATTATGGCAAGTTTATCTTTAAAGAATATCTGCAAAGTATATCCTAATGGTTTTGAAGCTGTTAAGAATTTCAACCTGGATATCGCAGATAAGGAATTCATTATCTTCGTAGGACCTTCCGGTTGTGGTAAGTCCACCACTCTTCGTATGATTGCAGGTCTGGAGGATATTTCTTCCGGTGAATTAAAGATTGGTGACAGAGTAGTTAATGACGTAGAGCCTAAAGATAGAGATATCGCAATGGTTTTCCAGAACTACGCTTTGTATCCTCATATGTCCGTATATGAGAATATGGCATTTGGTTTGAAATTAAGAAAGGTTCCTAAGGATCAGATTGATAAGATGGTTAAGGAAGCTGCAAAGATTCTGGACTTAACTCCCCTTCTGGATCGTAAGCCCAAGGCTCTGTCCGGTGGTCAGAGACAGCGTGTTGCTATGGGTCGTGCTATCGTTCGTAACCCTAAGGTATTCCTGATGGATGAGCCTCTGTCCAACCTGGATGCTAAGCTGCGTGTACAGATGCGTATCGAGATCGCTAAGTTACATCAGAGACTTGGTACCACCATCATTTACGTAACCCACGACCAGACCGAGGCTATGACTCTGGGTACCAGAATCGTAGTTATGAAGGATGGTGTTATTCAGCAGGTAGATACTCCTCAGAACTTATATGATAAGCCTCAGAACCTGTTCTTAGAAGGCTTCATTGGATCTCCTCAGATGAACTTCATGGATGCAACTGTTAAGGTAGAATGAGATGTTGATAAGT
>JAFUKS010000159.1 GCA_017473445.1 Lachnospiraceae bacterium | reverse complement strand
TGATTTTTTCAATTTTCATAATATCACCATACCTTTCCCAGTTATTTCGCCGAAAGAGAATCGGCGATTGTTACACTATCTTATACTTTGGTGCCTCTTAAGTCAATATTTTCGGGCGGATTTTAAAGTTTTTTTAGAAATGTGGACCATATAAAGTCTTTTGCTTGCAATTCTGTAAAAAGCCTATTACAATATGCATGTGGATACCTTTCACAGTCAGTATGGAAGGGAGGCTTATCAAAATCCGGTTATTTCATTTGGAACAGTTCGTTCCGGCTCATCCTTATTATTTTGTAAAAGAGATATTTTTATTACAATTCAATTATATCACGTTTTTACCATATTAGACTATAAGTTTATGGTATTTTCATGATGAAATTATTATATGCAGAAATGGCGTCGGTCGCCAATATTTCTTGCATCTTTAGGGATGTCTTACAGGCAAAACAATACCGTTTTCGCCGAAATCACGTTAATTCAACGAAATTCACAATTTTAATTCACAATTTCTTTTGACCGGTAATATATAGGAAAGGTATCTGCATGTCCGATTCAGGATCCCCATATCACACTCCTTTTGGTCGGAATCGGACAGGTACACTGTAATCAACGGGAATTGCCTCCTATGCTGAAACAAACAGTGTGAAACGGTAAAATAAATAATGACGTTACCGTGAGCTTATGCTAAAATGTAACTGTTCGGTTGATATTGGGACCGGACAGTTACTTTGCGTTATAAGAGAGGATTGACATATGAAAAAGAAAGCAATTCCGGTAATCGTTGCACTGATATTAATCGTGATTCTGGGAGTCGTGGTAGTGGGCGGCTATTTGCTGGAGCGTTTTTCATACAGCGAGGAAAGGATGGACCTGGGAGAATATTTTGGGTCTCAGGGTGAATATCTGACCATTGTGTTGCAGGACGAACTGCTGGAGGAGCAGGCATTGGTGCGAGACGGCCGTTGCTATTTTACATTGCATCAGGTGCAGGAACTGTTTCAGGAGGGCTTCTACGCAGATGAGGGAGAGCAGCTGTTGCTGTTTACCTCTGCTACGGATACCACAAAGGTACGCTTTGGCGAAAAGCAATATGAAAATGCTGCCGGAGCAGTGACTGCGGATTATGTTATTTGTTTCCGGGAAGGGGAGCAGGTGTATGTGGCTGCAGACTATGTAAAGCAGTATGCTAATTTCTCCTTTGAAATATTCCCCTATTGTGTACAGATTTACAATCAGTGGGGAGAGCGGGTGGAGGCACCTGCTTTGAAGGCTACTGCGGTACGTGTGCTGGGTGGCATCAAAAGTGCCATTTTGGCAGACGTGGCAGAAGGGGAGACCTTGGAAATCCTGGACAGGATGGAGACTTGGTGCAAGGTAAAGACCTCCCAGTCGATTATCGGATATGTGGAAAATAAGCATTTAGGAACGGAAAGTATTGTGACGGAACGGCCCGTAACAGATTATGTACCGGAGGAATACACCGGCTTGAGCCTGCCGGAGCGGGTAAGCCTGGGCTGGCATTCCATCGGAGGTGTGGGCGGTAATCAGAGTTTGGACAGTATGGTGTCCGGTACCACCGGAATGAATGTAATTGCACCTACCTGGTTCAGCATGTGTGACAATGATGGTAATATCCGAAGCTTTGGCAGTCGGGATTACGTGGATAAAGCCCACAGATACGGTTTGCAGGTGTGGGGCGTATTGGACAATTTTAATTATGCCAATGAGAATGATGTTTCTATTGATGAGTACGCGGTATTATCCTCCACCGCCAAGCGGCAGCGGCTGATTGAGAATGTAATGAGTCTGGCAAAGAATTTAGATTTGGATGGTATCAATTTGGATTTCGAGCAGATCAATTCCGCGGTAAGTACCCATTATGTACAATTCCTGCGGGAACTGTCGGTGGCCTGCCGCAAGGACGGGTTGATCCTTTCCATAGACAATTATGTACCCTTTAATTTTAATTCCTACTATCGTCTGGATATCCAGGGACAGGTAGCAGATTATGTCATCATTATGGGGTATGACGAGCATTGGCATGGTAGCGGAGACCCGGGCAGTGTAGCCAGCATCGGTTATGTGACCGGTGGCCTGGAGCGTACTCTGGAGCAGGTGCCCGCCCACAAGGTGGTCAATGCATTGCCCTTCTACACCATTTTGTGGAAAACAGAAGGAGCGGAGGTTACCGATGAATATGTAACCATGCGGAATCAGGCGGCCCTGATTGCAAGCAAGAAATTAGAGACCTCATGGAATGAGGAGGCATGCCAGAACTACGCAGAATGGACGGAAGATGGCGTGACCTATCGCATCTGGTTTGAGGATGCCCAGTCCATCATGGCCAAGCTGAACGTAATGATTGCCAAGGATATCGGCGGCGTGGCCGTATGGCGTCTGGGCTACGAGGACAAGAGCATCTGGTCCCTGCTAAGCACCTATAGCAAGCTTCCCCTTACCAATACTGCACAATAAGCCAAAGCACCGGTTTTGCCGGTGCTTTTTTAGGCCCTCCCGGCCCTTCCGGCCCCCTGCCATAGGACATCCTCCCTCCCCTCGCCACCTGGGCTGTCCCTTGGATGGATTTTCAAAACCGCCCCTTCGGTTAGGGACGATGTCTTTTACCGAATGCACATTGCCCGCCTGCTGTATGCCCTGCAAAGACAGCTTGAGTGAGTTGGCACAATGTTCGAGGCAAATATACTTCCGCATGCATACGTTTCGTGTCATCAGCCCACTAAGCAAACGCGGGAAGAATAGCGCAAGGGACAGGCACGCGCAAATGGTACATCCTGTACCTCTTGCGCTCATTCGACATTCATGTCGAATGTCCTTGTGGCATAAGCGTTTGCTAAGTGGGCGGTATGGACACTTCACTTGTCATGCATGCGGAAGTATATTTGCCACAGAACATTGTTTGCCAAGGTAAGGTGCTGTCTTTGCGGGGCATATTGCAGGCGTAGACAATGTGCATCGTATAAAAGACGTCGTCAATAAACACAACCGAAGGGGCAAGGTTTTAGAAAATCCCCAAGGGTAGCCCTGGCGAGGGGAGGTAGGATGTCCTATGGCAGGGGGCCGGAAGGGCCGGGCGGGCATTAAAAAAGGCACACCGGAAGGGGTGTGCCTTTGGCATACAATATTGCTAAGGTGATTAGCGGGTTTTTCTCAGGGCTGCCTTGCCTGCCAGACAAAGTACCAGTACACATGCTACGGGGATGTAGGGCATGGGAACTTCGCCGGTCTTAGGTACGTCATCGTAGTCGCTGCTACCGGTAGAAGGTTTTGCGGGAGCTGCGGGGGTAGCAGGTGCTGCAGGAGCAGTGGTGCTGTAGTTGCCCTCCGGAGTGCTTACCCAACCAAGATTCATGCGGAAGGTATTTTCCTTGAAGTTGTACAGATGATAGCTGTGAATGTTTTTCAGTGCATGCGCATAGAAATGATCTACGGTACCTAATACACCGATGGTAGCGTGTACACGCATTTCGTCGTTTACAGCGTTTACTACTTCAAGATATTCTACATTGTTGTTCATGTTTACGATGGAGTAATCGTAAACATGTGCATTCTTAACATCGCCGTTTACTACTGCGGTACATCCCTGCAAAGCATAGAACTCGTCGAAGCCCTTAGCAGTTACGTTTGCAGAACCACCGGAAAGAACTGTTAAATTGGCAAGTCTTACATTGGGAATATTAATCTTGCAGATATTGGCGGTGGTATCGGTTTCGATAATTAGAGAGTCACCATCCTTGATGAGGTGCTCCAGTTCGGAGATGTAGCCGTGTCCCTTGGTGTCATCCCAGCTTGCAAGGGGCTGATAGCGCCATTTGCTGGTGTCATCAACGTATTTCACGGTGAAAGTGGTGGGGCCGTCAGCCAGTGCTGTTATCTTGGATCCGCAGAAAGGAGCAAGAACCACTGCCATGATAGCCATTATAGATACAAGTCTTTTCAGTTTTCGCATAATTTTCCTCCTTTTTCCTATTCACGTACGGGCAGATAACTGTCTCCGGGCTCCACTTCCTTTGCCACCACCACGAAGCGACCGTTGGTCACATGATACACGCAGGTGGAAAGGGTGATGAAGCGGTCTCCGAAGGACGCCGTCACGCCGGTGTCGTAAAGGGATAGCTTTTTAATATTGTTATAAAAGTCATCAAATTCTTCCTGGGTGTCTGCCTGGAAAAATTTGTAGAACTTAAAAACCGTATCGGTTTTTTTGTACACCTGGGAACGGAATACGGCAATGATTTCATAATTGCGCTGACACTGCTCCGTGTACAGAATAATGCGGGGATGCTTTTGGTAATAGTCCTCGTCTTCGTAATCCGTAAGGTCGCCGAACATGGCACCGGATTTCATATTGTGTCCGTGAATGATCAGGTTGGTGGTGAGAGGGTCCAGACAGCTGTCGGTATCCAGAATCAAACAACCGTTTTTGTTTTCCTTGCCTTCAAAATCCTTGTAAAGATAGTAATTCTCATCCTTGGGTGTCCACATTACCGGATAGTCTATCTTGGTGTCGGGAATCTGTATCCAGGCTTTCATATCTGGATTGGCCAAAAAGGCAGACTCATAAGGATTAGTCAGCAACAACGGTGTCTCCTGGGTGGCAGCCTCCTCCGCCTCCGTGGAAGGCACTTCAGAAGAAGGCTCCTCCGGTTGGGTGATGTCGGGACTTTCCGTTTGGGAGGGACTTGTCCCGGGCTCGGAAGAAGTGATATCCAAGGCCTCCACAATCATGGCATTTTGCCTATTCTGAGAAAAATCCTGCCACAACCAATATCCAAGGGCAACCAGACAAACGAGGATTAGAAGAGAGAGCACCCCGGATAGGATTCTTCTTCGTTCTCGCATGCAAAACTCCTTTTCATGTAATCATAGTAAGTATACTATTTTTTGCGCTGTTTGAAAATAGGAAATAAGGCTTTTTGGTAATTCTTAAGAAAATTTAACATATACTGTTAGGGAAAACGGACAAAAGCGGATGGCAATTAAAATGGAGAAAAGACAATATAAGCTGCTGACGGTTGTGATGGTAGCTTTACTTTTGTTGGCGATGCCCGGCATCGGCAGGGAATTGGCAGGGTGTGTGGCCGGAGAGTCCTTGATATTCGACAGTTGGCAGGATGTGTTGGAGTTTTTTGCCCGTCATGATTTGGTCAGCCGGGAGGGCCTTGTTGCAACCGATGGCGGAGTGGATGAACGGCCCTGTGTGGTGATTGATGCGGGTCATGGAGGGGCAGACCCGGGCAAGGTGGGGCAGGGAGAAGTACTGGAAAAGGATATTAATCTGCAAATTGCCCGGCGGCTGAAATTATATTTGGAGGCCAATGATGTACGTGTAGTAATGACCCGGCAGGAGGATGTGATGCTGGAAACCGGTGACGGCAGCAGCAAAAAGTCCCAGGATATGAAAGCACGGGTAAATCTGATTGAAGAAAACATGCCTCGAGTGGTGGTCAGTGTTCATCAGAACAGCTATCCGGCAGAATCGGTTCACGGGGCACAGGTATTCTTTTTTACCGGCAGCACTGAGGGCAGCAAACTGGCGGATTTGATACAAAACAGCATGCTTACATATGTGGACCCCCAAAATAAAAGGCAGATTAAGGGGGACAATACCTATTATTTGTTAAAGCATATCAGTGTGCCTACAGTAATTGTGGAATGTGGGTTTCTCAGTAATCCCGGGGAGGCAAAAAAACTAAAAGACGAGGAGTATCAGGATCGGGTGGCCTGGGCAATTCATTTGGGGATTTTACAATATTTGTCAGATTCTGTTTAGTTATTTTATTTTTTTTCAGAATGTGTTATACTAAAATAGAATATGCGCAGATATAAGGGCTGAGAGAATGAAAACGAAAATATTTACAATGAGCAATCAGCATAGGGATAAGGATTCGCTGCAGGAGGCGGGAGAAATTTTACGCCGGGGCGGTCTGGTTGCATTTCCTACCGAGACAGTTTACGGATTGGGTGGAGATGCACTGAATCGGGAGTCCTCCCGAAAGATATATGCTGCCAAGGGAAGACCCTCGGACAATCCGTTAATTGTTCATATTTGCAGATTAGAGGACATGGATGCCCTGGTGCGTCAGGTGACGCCTGAAGCAAGGGCTGTAGCAGAGGCCTTTTGGCCCGGTCCGTTGACCTTGATTTTACCCAAATCGGATTTGGTTCCTTATGAGACCACAGGCGGTTTGGATACGGTTGCAATCCGTTTTCCTTCCCACCCGGTGGCCCGGCAGCTGATTGATTGTGCCGGTGGCTATGTGGCAGCCCCCAGTGCCAATTTGTCCGGTAAGCCCAGTCCTACTGTGGCAAAATATGTGATTCAGGATATGGACGGACGGGTGGATGCCATTATTGACGGCGGAGAAGTGGGTATCGGACTGGAATCTACCATTATTGATATGACTGTACAGCCGCCTCAGATTCTCAGACCCGGATACGTGACTAGACAAATGCTTCAGCAGGTTCTGGGGCAGGTGGATGTGGACGCCACTATTTTAAGTAATGAAAGTGGACAGGCTCCCAAAGCACCGGGTATGAAGTACCGGCATTATGCTCCTCAGGGAGAAATGTGTATTGTGGCGGGAGACCAGGAACAGGTGAGCGCATATATTAATGAGCAGATTTCCCGGGATAAGGCACAGGGAGAGCGTGTAGGTGTCATTTGTACCGATGAGACGGCAGGTACTTACAGGGATGCGGTGATTAAAAACGCCGGCTCCCGTGGGGACGAAGAGAGTATTGCCAGACATTTATACACTATTTTGCGGGAGTTTGATGATGAACAGGTGACCCGGATTTATTCCGAGGATTTTGCACCGGAGGGTTTGGGACAGGCTATTATGAACCGTTTGTTGAAGGCCGCGGGACATAAAAGAATTGAGCTTTAACGGCAGGGCGATGCCTGACCGTAGAAAGAATAAATGCCATAAATGGTAAGTATTGGGAGGAAATGAAATATGATAGCAATTGGAAGTGACCATGGTGGTTATGAATTAAAGCAGAAGGTGATTGCTCATTTGGAGGCAATGCAGATTCCTTGTAAGGATATGGGGTGTGACAGCAAAGCCAGCTGTGATTATCCTGTATTCGGTCGTGCCGTGGCAAAGGCAGTGGCATCCGGCGAATGCGAGAAGGGTATTTTGATTTGTACTACAGGTATCGGTATCAGTATCACTGCAAATAAGGAAAAAGGCATCCGCTGCGCACTGTGTAGCGACAGTGTTTCCGCAAAGCTTACCAGATTGCACAATAATGCCAATGTGTTGGCTATGGGTGCAGGTATCGTAGGTGAAAATCTGGCGATGGAAATCGTAGATACATTCCTAAATACTGAGTTTTCAGGAGAAGAAAGACATCAGAGACGTATTGATTTGATTGAGGAACTGTAATAGAGATACATTCCTTCCGGGGGAAGGAGAGAAGAGAGGGTAAGATATGGCAAAAGTAGTGGTAATGGATCATCCTTTGATTCAACATAAGATTGGCTTTATTCGTAGAACTGATACGGGCACCAAGGATTTCAGACAGACCATCAGCGAGATTGCAATGCTGATTTGCTATGAGGCTACCAGAGATTTACAATTGGAGGACATAGAGATTGAGACCCCCATTTGCAAGGCAATTGCCAAGGAATTAAAAGGTAAAAAGATGGCGATCATTCCTATTCTGAGAGCCGGACTTGGCATGGTGGATGGGGTATTGTCCCTGATTCCTGCGGCAAAGGTGGGGCATATCGGACTCTATAGAGATCCGGAGACCCTGGAGCCTGTGGAATACTATTGTAAACTGCCTGCAGATTGTGCAGAGCGTGAAGTATTTGTGGTAGATCCCATGCTTGCTACCGGAGGGTCTTCTGTAGCAGCCATTCAGATGTTGAAGGACAAGGGCTGCAAAAAGATTCATTTCATGTGTATTATTGCTGCACCTGAGGGCATTAAAAAAATGCAGGAAGAGCACCCGGACGTGGATATGTATGTGGGTGCGTTGGATGAGAAATTAAATGATCACGGTTATATTGTACCAGGTTTGGGGGATGCAGGTGACCGTATTTTCGGAACCAAATAATCACCTCCGGCAGCAGGTGTATGCCGGAGCTTTTCGGAGAAGAGAAGATGAATAACAAGAGAAAAGACTACATCAGTTGGGACCAGTATTTTATGGGAGTGGCCCATTTGGCAGGTATGCGTTCCAAGGACCCCAACACCCAAGTGGGAGCCTGCATTGTCAGCGATGACCACAAGATTTTATCTATGGGATATAATGGATTCCCCCGAGGCTGTAATGATGATGATTTCCCGTGGGCAAGAGAGGGCGAGACCCTGGATACCAAGTATCCCTTTGTAACCCATAGTGAATTAAATGCAATTTTGAATTTCAGAGGAGGTTCTCTGGAAGGAACCACTCTGTATGTTTCCCTGTTTCCCTGTAATGAATGTGCCAAGGCTATTATTCAGGCAGGTATCCGCGTGGTAGTATATGATAGTGATAAATATAACGGCACGCCTACCAACATTGCGGCAAAGAAAATGTTTGATGCGGCAGGTGTTACATATGTACCTTACGAAAGAACCGGCAAGAAGATTGAGCTGGAAGTGTAAGTAGAAAGGAATCGGATTTGAAGAGTTTTAAGAAGATTGCTTTGATATTGGTATTGTCCCTGTTTCTTGGGCTGTATCCTTCCTCCGGTCAGGGAGAGTCGGTAGTATACGCTGCCAAGACTACCCAGCAAAAGATTGAAGAGGCAGAGAAAAATAAGGATAAGCTGGAGAGCCAGCTGGATGATAAAAATGACAAGGCAGATGCCCTGGAGAGTCAGCAGAAAAGCCTGAAAAAGGAATTGAAAGAACTGAATACCAAGCTGCAGGAAGTAGTGGACCGCCTGACTGAGCTGGAAGAACAGATTTCTACCAAGGAGCAGGAAATAGCGGAAACACAGCTTGCCCTGGAGGCTGCCAGGGAAAAGGAACAGTGGCAGTATGACTGTATGGTAATCCGGGTACGGGATATGTACGAGCGGAATGATCAGAGCTACTTAAATGCCCTTTTATCCATCGGTAAATTTGCAGACCTATTAAATGTGGCAGATTACTTTGAGAGAGTGGCTGCTTATGACCAGCAAATGCTGGCAGACTACAAGGATACCCGTAAGCAGGTGGAAGAGCAGGAAGCGCAGCTTCAGCAGGAAAAGCTGGAATTGGAAGCATTGCAGCTGGAAGCTGAGACCCAGAAAGCCCGGGTAAACGGACTAATCAGCCAGACCTCCAATTCTATTGCCGATTATGAGGATCAGCTGGATGAGGTGGAGAAGGAAATTAAGGAATATGAAGCCAAATTAAAGGAGCAGGAAAAGGACCTGAAGGCTTTGAAAAAGAAACTGGCAGAGGAATTGGCCCTATCCCAGGCTGCCCAGAACGCGGCATGGCGTGATATTTCCCAGATTCAGTTTGCTGAGGGTGACCGTTATCTCCTGGCCAACCTGATTTACTGCGAGGCCGGTGGCGAACCCTATGAAGGCCAGCTGGCAGTAGGGGCTGTAGTAATGAACCGGGTACTTAGTTCCCGTTATCCCGACACAGTAGTTGGCGTTATTTACCAGAAGAGCCAGTTTTCTCCCGCAGGCAGCGGACGACTGGCCTACGCCCTTTCCGTAAATAAGGCAACCACCAAATGTTACCGTGCGGCAGACGAGGCCATGAGCGGCATGACCAATGTAGGCAACTGTCTGTATTTCCGTACCCCCGTTCCCCACATTACACCCAGATATGTAATTGGCGGCCATATATTCTACTAAACGTAAAGGCTACGAGAGATTTCTCTCGTAGCCTTTTTTGTCCCCTTAAACGTCCGGCATCTGTGCTCCCTATCCCGGGTCTTGCCCTGCCCCCATGCCCCTGACCACACGGCCACCCG
>JAFUKS010000158.1 GCA_017473445.1 Lachnospiraceae bacterium | reverse complement strand
CCAGCAGCTGGTCCTTACCGGACTGGCTGCTGCTTTTATTTGTATCACCGGCCCCTTGACCCTGCTCCTTCCTATCAGCCCGGTACCAATTTCGCTATGTACCCTGTCCATCTACTTTTGTGGTTATCTGCTGGGAAGCAAATTCGCAGTCATTAGTGTCCTGGTATATTTATTGATTGGTTTTTTCGGAGTGCCCGTATATTCCGGTTTCACTGCCGGGCCCGGCAAATTGCTTGGGCCCACTGGCGGATATCTGTTAGGATATCTGTTACTGGCTCTGATATGTGGATGCAGCCGTGGCAAAGCCCGTAAGCATCTGTTGCTTTTTTGTCTCTTGGGCACTCTGGCATGTTATGTCCCGGGGACTCTATGGCTGGCCTGGCAGAATCATTTGACCCTTTCCGGTGCTTGTCTGGCAGGTGTACTGCCTTTCCTGCCCGGAGATGCGATAAAGATATTAATTGTAACAATTGCCGGGCCCGGCATATATAAACGCCTACGATTTTAATATTGCCTTTTTCCGGAAGCTGTGCTATATTCTCCCTTGCAGGATTCTTTCTGCATATGGTCAGTTCGAAACCATCCTGACCCAACCGTAACAATGGTGAAAAAACAAAACTAAGGAGACAATATCATGAACAAAACATCTTTTCTTACCAAAGCAGCTGTCATTGCTGCTCTTTATGTGGTGCTGACTTTACTGGCCAACGCACTGGGTCTGGCGAACTATGCCGTGCAGCTGCGTTTTTCCGAGGCACTGACCATTCTCCCCTATTTTACCCCTGCTGCCATACCGGGTCTCTTTATAGGCTGCCTGATTAGTAATATTCTCACCGGAGCCATGCCCCTGGATATTGTATTTGGCAGTATTGCTACCCTTTTGGGCGCATTGGGCACCTATTTCCTTCGAAAACGGAAATGGCTGGCTCCCCTGCCGCCCATCCTTGCCAATGTACTGATTGTTCCCTTTGTGCTGGCATATGTATACTGCTTTCAGGGCTCCATCCCCTACTTTATGTTGACCGTAGGCATAGGGGAAGTGTTATCCTGCGGCGTATTGGGTATCCTGCTGTTACAGGTATTGGAAAGGTACCGTAAGCACTTATTTTAATCTCATAGCATCCAAGCAAGAGCCGACACCCCATTTGGGGATGTCGGCTCTCCTTATATCTGTCTCACTATTTTCCGGAATAGGTAATAAAGCTATTACCATTCTCTGCAAACCACTGGGTAGAATCATTCATTCCCTTCTTGGCAAGGGTTCCGTTTCTGGGGTCCATAATCACCACATTGTATTCGTTAAATCCGGTGACCAGCACCGCTTCCCCGTTTTCTACCATAGCAAGGACCGGGATATCCTGGTTCACATAATACAACAATGCGTCCAAGGTACAGCCGCTGAGATTTAAAATCTGGTAATCCTCCAGCTGTTCCTGCAAGATGTCCACCACACTATCGCCTTCTGCCAGCAAATACTCTGAATTACGCACCTTACCTTCAAAAGCAAAAATGGTATCCAGACATACTGCCAGAGAATTCTTCTCTTCCGTAACCTTTGCCGCCTTTATAGCCATAATCTGGTTACGGTTCACACGATTGCCACGATACCAGATGGTGTCGCCGGCCCTGTTTACTACCACCCCGGCCACATCATAGGCCAGATTAATTGCTCCCGCAGGGGCACAGAATATTTGCTGTACGCGACCTTGATTATATACATAATAGCGCAGTGCATCCGGTCGCTCCCATTCCAATTCCCGGCCACCCTCAAACACCAATTCCTTCGGCGTCTGAATTTTGATATTCTTACTATCAATGGTTTTCCGGGTCTTTATCTGCACATATTTTTCGTACACATCAATAACAGCCACCGAAATGGTATTTTTGAGCGTCTCCTGCTCTTCATTATTCATAATGTTGTCAGGCCCGATGCTTTTAAATGCTCCCGTTGCGGTACGCTCGCAACGCTCCAAAGTAATCTGATTGCTATCCACGCTGCAGCCGGTGATGTATACCCCGTCACGGCTGTACTCTTTCAGCAGCTCGCCTCGGGTATTGCTGATACATACCTTATACATGGGCACAAACAGCTGACCGGTGTTTTCCTCCACAATATCCTCCTTGTAGGCCACACCGTAGATAATGTCTTCTCCCATAAATCCCAACGGGCGGATGCTTTCTTCCGCACCCACCTCAATAAACCGCTGTACATCATTGGTCATATTCCGCACATTCAGTTTCTGGGTCTGGGTCTGTTCGTCCTCCTCTAACCAAACCATCGTTTCATGATTGTCGGACACAAACAATCCATCATCCTGCTTAATATCTGCCACCTCATGGATGGTACGCTCAGATAAATTAATACAATACACCTGATTTTCCAAAGTCAGATACAGCCTTTGGTCCCGATTCAAATACAAAAGCTTTTCCATCTCTGCCTGCAATACCGCAAACCCTTTCTCATAGGGAATATAGGCAATCTCTTCTATGGTATTTAAGGTGCTGTCATAATGATAAATCTGTACTCCCACCCGGCCTTCATTTCTGCCCCGGTTCATATAACCATATACGGCAAATTGCACATTTCCGCCTTCCGACACATCCAGAATTTTAATATCATGCTGATTCCACAAAGTACGGATATCCATATTTTCTTCATCGTAAAAGCTAAAAAGCACCGCCAGCTTGTTGTCCGTGGCATTATAACTCATCAGCCGGTCTGCCACCTCAAACACCAGCACACTGCCATCTTCACTTTCCGCCATCTTTACCTCTGAATCCGTAATACCCAGCAAAATCTTATCATTGGCATACATATTTTGTACATCCGGTATCTGGGTCATGGTCCGTTGATAATCCAACAAATAGGTGCGGGTAGCAGTATAACGGATACGATAATACTCTTCCACATAGTAATAGGTTTTGTCCTTCTGGGCAGGTGTGGATACCAAAAATTTCATTACAAAGGAAGCCGTTTGGCTGGCCATCTCCGTAATCTGTATTGCCGGTTTCCACTCCCGGGTCACATTCAAATCCCCATAGGTCAGCTGCTTCAGACTACTGTGGATATTTACCCGGTGAAAGGAACTATTGTCCTCCAGCTTGGAATTGGTTTCCAAATATCTGGTCAAAGCTTTGGCTTCTTCCATGTCAAATAAACGTTCGTGGAAGTCTACCACAAAGTCAACCTTTTCCTGTACATACAACTGTTTGCTCCAAATGCAACGGGTATAGTAGCGGATCTGTTCTCCTTCTTCTGTCTCCAGCAAAAGCATTAGCTGGTACTCCTGGTCTGCTTCCAACAAATCCTTAAGCTGCAGTTGCCCGGTGATTCTGGTCCGTTTCGTAGCAAGCTTTGTCAGCGGCGTTTCTTCAATCAGTCGTTGCCCATCAATACTACGCACCTCCATAGTCACACTATTTATATTTCTCCCATAGGTATCAATATAAAAATCTGCCTCTCTGGATTCTCCCAATACCAATATGGTATCCCGTTGAAAGGCTGTGTCCATCTCCATGGTATATCCGTGGAGCTGATTGACTTCCACATCACCCTGAAAAAAGCCCACTACCGGCAGACTGGCCCGAGACATCTCCATGGTCAGATTGTTCTGCCCTCTATTCATAATGGCACCAAATCCAAATAGTGCCACCAAAAATACCAGCACAAAGGTGCTAAATTTTATCAGACTCTTTTTCATTCCTTATTATCCTTTAACAGTTTCTGAAGGGTCAGCTCCACCTGCAATTGCTCTGCAAGCCCGGTAATATCACTATCATTTCCGCGCTTACGCATGCCTTCCGATTTTACTGCGCGTATCAGCAGATTCTTGGGCGTATGCTCCATATCAATAAATTCCAGAATCTGGGTATCGTATCCGGCCTGTTCCATCAGATTGGCCCGCATGGCATCAGTCAGCAATGCGGATACCCTTTCCTTGATTAATCCATATTTCAATACCGGCTGTAGCATCCGGTTCTGAATCTGCTTATTGACCTCATGCTGGCAACAGGGAACCACCATAATCACCCGGGCATTCCAGCCGATTGCTTTGGCAATGGCATAGTCCGTAGCAGTATCACAGGCATGAAGTGTCACCACCATATCCACTGCGTCCGCTCCTGTATAATGTGCAATATCCCCATGCTCAAAATGCAGGCGGTCATAATGAAGCTGCCGGGCCAGTTGATTGCAATGGTCAATCACGTCCTTCTTTAAATCCAGCCCGGTAACCCGGATATCCCGGCCCTGCAGCACATGCAAATAATAATACATGGCAAAGGTCAGATAGGATTTGCCGCAGCCAAAATCAATAATCCGTATGGGCCTGTCATTAGGTAGTTTGTGAAGAACATCCTCAATAAATTCCAAATACCGGTTAATCTGACGGAATTTATCATATTTGGCTTTGGTAACCTTTCCATCGGGACTTTGTACACCCAATCCCACCAGAAAATCCACCGGCTTTCCATCCTGCAAAATATACTGCTTGGTACGATTGTGTGCCAATTGAGAGGTTCTATCTGTTATGCCTGATTGAGCAGACTCCTGCTGATTAGATGCTTTTGAGCTTAATAGTTTCTTTTTCAGTGTTATTTTTCCTTTTTTGCTGACCAAAATGGTAGCCTCCAGCTGCGTACTTTGTATCTGGGCCTGCTTAAACAACTGCGCCAGATATTCCATAATTTTCTCCTGCATTTCTGCACCGGTAAAATTGCTGTGAAATACCTGGGTCCCCCGATACAGGGTCTCCTGAAACAACAGCTGACCTCCAATCAGCACAGGCCTGATCTTCGCCTTGGAGGCCTGCTGTGCATCCCGGGTATTACTCATATTTATCTGAATCAAATCTGCCGTCAGCACCTGCTCCAGCAAACTTCTGATTTCGTCCATTATATTCCCTACCTTTCGCAATTTCCATGATACAGTTTTTCGAAGGAAATCACAACCTCTGGGAAGAAAATATTTAAATTTTTCTAATAGTATCTGGATTTTCGGTTTCTTCTCTTAAACACTTCCATGGACACCAAAATCCGCACCAAATATTCTACCCATACCCATTTATCCTCAGAGCTGCCACTTTCCAGCAGTTCCTCCGGTGCAATTCGCTCTGTGCTTTGTTCATGCATCACATCCCCATCAGGCGTACTCATTCCCTCCATCTCCTTGCGGCGGATTATCTCCACCACCGTCTTGGACAGTCTCTTTAGCTGATAATAGTCCGGATATTCGTCATATATCATGCTTCCTTCATAATCCAATTTATCCAGCGTCCGGGATACCTGGTCCATATAGCCATGAACCACCTCCGGATACATCCGTTTCAAATACTCCAAATCCTGCAACAGACTTTTTTCATTCCCCGGCATTATGGCCTGCATATAAAAGGGACGTCCGGGATGAAAGGTCGGCTCCGGCATCTCCTTATACTGCTTCAAATATTCAGATTCCCCCGGCAATCCCGGAAAACGATACTTTTCATGCTGCCCCACACCCGGCTTCACCAAGCCCGACACAGATAAAATTCTATTTTGACGACTCTCGTCCATCATTACCCCCATTAACATCTTTTTTCTATTCTATTCCCCGAGGGCCAATTGGTTCCTTTCCCCTATGTCTTGCAGCTCCCATCTCCCGCCTCCTCTCTATGCCCGGCGCCCTCATCCGCCCCGCCTCCCGCTCCCTTATGTAGGCCCCTGCTCCGCTTCCTGTCCCGGCCCACCTCCCTCCTGCAGCAAGGGCTACCCTTGGGGATTTTCTAAAACCTGCCCCTTCGGTTGTATTTATCGACAGTGTCTTTTATATGCCGGACATTGCCTACGCCTGCAATATGCCCCACAAAGACAGCACCCTTCTTTGGCAAAAAATGTTCTGTGGCGAATATACTTCCAACATGCATGACAAGTGGAGTGTCCATACCGCCCACTTAGCAAACGCTTATGCCACAAGGACATTCGACATGGATGTCGAATGAGCGCAAGAGGTACACGGAAGTACCTTTGCGCGTGCCTGTCCCTTGTGCCATTCTCCCCGCGTTTGCTTAGTGGGCTGATGGCACGAAACGTATGCATGTGGAAGTATATTTGCCTCGAACATTGTACCAATTCCCCAAGCTGTCTTTGTGGGGCCTACCGCAGGCAGGCAATGTTCAGCGGTTAAAAGACACTGTCCCTAACCGAAGGGGCGGTTTTGAAAATCCAGCCAAGGGACAGCCCAGGCGCTTGCAGGAGGGAGGTGGGCGGGACAGGAAGCGGAGCAGGGGCCTACATAAGGGAGCGGGAGGCGGGGCGGATGAGGGCGCCGGGCATAGAGAGGAGGCGGGAGACAGAACTTGGGAGGTATAGGGGAAAGGATACAAAAAACCGCACCCCAAAGGGATGCGGTTTAGATTACTTAAGGACCTGGATACGGGCAAGGGCACGGAGCAAAGCTGTCTCTGCTCGGGCGATGTCGGTATCGGGGCTTTTGGTTTTCAGACGCTGCTCTGCACGTTCCATAGCGGCCTGGGCACGACTTTCGTCGATTTCTTGGGGCCATTCAATGACCTCTGCCAGAATCGTAATGGAATCCGGTAATATCTCCGCAAAACCGGAATGAAGTGCAGCCTCTTTTTCTTCTTCTGACTCATGAATCTTCAGAATACCGGGCTTCACGATTACCGTCAGAGGAATATGTCCGGGCAGAACTCCAATCTGTCCTTCTGTGGTATTAAATTCTACCATAGTGGCTTCACCCTCGTAGAACACTCGGTCAGGAGTGATGATACGAAGCTGAAAGCAATTATTATCAGCCATAGCAAACCTCTTTTCCGGTAATTACTTCACCTTAGCCAGTACATCATCGATGCTGCCGGCATTCAAGAAGTAGCTTTCAGGAATGTCATCATGCTTACCTTCCAGAATCTCCTTGAAGCCTCGGATGGTCTCATTAATAGGTACATACTTACCTTCCAGACCGGTAAACTGTCCTGCCACGAAGAAAGGCTGGGATAAGAATCTCTGTACCTTACGGGCACGGGATACTACCATCTTGTCATCCTCAGACAATTCGTCCATACCCAAGATAGCGATAATATCCTGCAATTCTTTGTATCTCTGGAGAATCTCCTGAACGCCACGGGCTACCTTATAATGCTCCTCACCTACGATTCTGGGGTCCAGAATACGGGAGGTGGATTCCAAAGGATCTACCGCAGGATAGATACCCAACTCCACAATGGAACGGGACAATACGGTGGTAGCATCCAAATGGGCAAATGTGGTAGCAGGTGCAGGGTCAGTCAAGTCATCCGCAGGTACATATACCGCCTGAACGGAGGTAATGGAACCATTTCTGGTGGATGTGATACGCTCCTGCAACGCACCCATTTCTGTCTGCAGGGTGGGCTGGTAACCTACTGCTGAGGGCATACGTCCCAACAAAGCGGATACCTCACTACCTGCCTGCGTAAATCTGAAAATATTATCAATGAATAACAGTACGTCCTTACCGCCCTTGTCACGGAAGTACTCTGCCATGGTCAGACCTGTCAGACCTACTCTCATACGTGCTCCGGGGGGCTCGTTCATCTGACCGAATACCATGGTAGTCTTGTCGATAACGCCGGACTCCTTCATTTCATGGTAAAGGTCATTACCCTCACGGGTACGCTCACCTACACCGGTAAATACAGAATATCCACCGTGCTCAGTAGCAATATTACGAATCAGCTCCTGAATG
>JAFUKS010000157.1 GCA_017473445.1 Lachnospiraceae bacterium | reverse complement strand
GCTGCCCTATTGACCAGGATACCGGCAAGGTCAGCGGAATCAGCGGTAATGTAGATTTAAATATCAGTTACCTGGGATATTAATTTCAATAAACGGCTCAGATGGGGACGATGTAAGTCGTTCCCATTCGGCGTCCAATAAGCCGACGGATAAAGGACGCCCGGGGGAGCTGTGAGATAAAGAAAGGCAACAGAGAATGAAGATTAGTAAACGATTGGGAATAGCACTATTCTGGCTGGTGGGACTGATAATGAGTGGGGTGATTCTGATTCATGAGAACCCTGCAGCATCACAGCAGATGGAGCTGATGAAAAAAATAATATCGGTGGTCCTGATTCTCTTGGCCGGTGTGGCATTTACTGTATGGTATGATAAGATTACATCACTGCCCATGGAGTTATTCCAGAGCAGGCATTTGATTTGGAAACTGGCGAAAAACGATTTTAAGAAGCGATATGCGGGCTCTTATCTGGGTGCGGTATGGGCCATGGCACAGCCGGTAGTAACGGTGCTGATGTACTATCTGGTTTTTGACAAAATTTTTGGCAGCAAAGGACCGGAGCTGCGAGAGGGGGTTACAGTTCCCTTTGTCCTGTTTTTGACAGCAGGTCTGGTTCCCTGGTTTTACTTCAATGAGGCCCTAAATAATGGTACCAATGCGTTGCTGGAGTATAATTATCTGGTGAAAAAGGTGGTATTCAAGATTAGTGTGCTGCCGATTATTAAGATTATTGCAGCAACCTTTATTCATGTTTTCTTTGTAGGAGTTTTGCTTGTGGTGGCAGCCGGTTACGGCTATTACCCGAACATATATACCATTCAATTGGTATATTATAGCTTGTGCTTGTTTATTTTTGTTTTGGCCCTATGCTATACCACTTGTGCAGTGGTGGTCTTTTTCAAGGATTTGTCCCAGATTATCAATATTGCTTTGCAAATAGGTATGTGGGCTACTCCCATTCTCTGGAATCTGGAAGCTTTGAACAGTAAGTGGGTGGTAATTTTGAAACTGAATCCGTTGGTGTATATTGTAAATGGCTATCGTAGTGCCATTTATGAAAGACAGTGGTTTTTTGAGGATTTCTTTTCTACCATGTATTTTTGGATTGTAACAGCAGTGCTGTTTGGGATTGGCACGATGGTATTTAAACGCCGGAAGGTACATTTTGCGGATGTGCTGTAAAAGGGTGTAAAGGAAGTGGACCAATGAAAGAAAGATGGAAAAAGCTTTTAGGGGCTGAAGTAAATACAAAGCTTTTGGCCCTGGGTGCAGTGCTGTTATTGTTGGCTGTATTGGCACCCATTGCAAGGATTATGATGTTTTGTACGCCCTGGTATGATGATTTCGGATATGGGAAAATGACGCTCATTTTTTGGGAAGCCAAGGGAACTCTCTGGGCGGCCTTGGAAGGTGCATTGACCAATGTGAAAAGCATGTGGCATGCATGGCAGGGTACTTATACCTCTTGCTTTTTTATGTCTCTGATGCCGGCAGTTTGGGGAACGGATAAGTATAAATTTGGCCTTTGGTTTATTTTGGCTATGTTGATACTGGGTATATTCTGCTTGACCAGGGCGTTGCTGACGGATGTTTTGAAGAGCAAGGAACGTTGGAATTGTCTGGTGGTACAGGCTTTTGTAGCGATTACTGTGGTATTGCTGATGCGTTCGGCCATTGAAGGCTTCTTCTGGTACAATTCCGGAGTCCATTATACGGCCATGCACGGATTGGGAATGCTTTATATTGCAGGGCTGTTGAAATTGGTATATGCAGAGGGCAGGCTTCGGACCGGACTGCTTTTGATAGGAAGCGTAATAGGTGCATGGATTGTAGGCGGTGTAAATAATGTAACTGCATTGCAGGTTGGCCTGGTAATTTTATCTATTCTGGGATTTGGAATCATATTCAAAAACAAACGTGTATGGTGGGTGTTGCCCGGGGCGGTATGCTATGCAGTGGCTCTTTGTTACAATTTTGGTGCACCCGGCAATGCCAAGAGAGCAGTAGAACTTTCCGGTATGGGGATATCACCTGTGGAGGCTATTTGGCGTTCCTTCTTGAGTGCTTTTACCTATTTGGATGATTTTACCGGATGGATGACTGTGGCCATTATGGTTGCTCTGGTGCCGGTAATTTGGAAGATTGTATCCAAGGTCCAATTCCGATTTTGCTATCCGGGCCTTTTGCTGCTTTGGTCCTTTTGCCTCTATGCCACCGGATTTACGCCTACACTGTATGCCATGGGGCATACGCTACTGGGAAGGGCCACCAATATGGCCAAGGTGACTTATCAAATACTGCTGTTTATCAATCTGGTATATTTTCTGGGATGGTTATGCAGATATCTGCGGGAAAAGCGCTCTGTTACTTTCCATTTAAAGAGTAGCTGGTGCTTCTATCTGGTGATGGGAGTATTGATGCTGGGGATATTTGCAGCAGAACCCAATAAGGGCGGTATCTATTCTTCTTATTGTGCATATTACTTTGTGCATACAGGGGAAGCATATAATTATTATCATGAATATTTGGATAGGGTGGTGATCTGCGAAAGTGATGAGGCAGATGTGGTAGTCCGCCCCTATGTATTTAAACCATGGCTGTTATGTCTGGGGGATTTGTCCCAGGACCCTAATTACGAGCCCAATAAATTTATGGCAGATTTTTATGGTAAAAACAGCATTATCTGCGTACCCCCGGAGGGCACAGAGCAGGAATAGGAAAGGTTTTGCTATGGAACAAAAGCAGGATGAAAAACAACTGGCCATTGAGGTCAGGGATGTGGTTAAAATTTATAAGCTTTATGATAAACCTTCAGATCGTATGAAGGAGGCTTTGGGGCTTGGAAAAAAGAAAAAGCATATGGTGCATTATGCCTTAAATGGTGTGAGCTTAAATATTCATCAGGGAGAGACGGTGGGTATTATTGGCACCAACGGTTCCGGTAAGTCCACTATTTTAAAGATTATTACCGGTGTTTTGAACCCTACGGCAGGCCAGGTGAAGGTGAATGGAAGGATTTCCGCATTGCTGGAGCTGGGTGCCGGATTAACATGGAATATAATGGCATAGAGAATGTCTATCTGAATGGTACCATGATGGGCTTTTCCAAAAAAGAAATAGACGAGAAATTGCCGGAGATACTGGAATTTGCAGATATCGGTGATTACGTATATCAGCCTGTAAAAACCTATTCCAGCGGTATGTTTGTACGTCTGGCTTTTGCGGTGGCAATCAATATTGAACCTGAGATTTTGATTGTGGATGAGGCATTGTCCGTGGGAGATGTATTCTTTCAGGCAAAATGCTACCACAAATTCGAGGAATTTAAGAAGCTGGGCAAGACCATTGTATTTGTCAGCCATGATTTAAGCAGTATCAGTAAGTACTGCGACAGAGTGTTCCTGCTCAATAAGGGAAACCTTTTGGGAGAAGGCACGGCCAAGGACATGATTGATGCTTACAAGCGGGTGCTGGTAGGACAGTATGAGGTGCCCGTAGAAAATGGTGAGAATGAGCAAATGGCCCGGGCAGCGGGAGAAATGGTTTCCGGTAAAGGCGGACAGTTGCCGGATAGCGTAAATCCTCAGCTGCTGGAGTATGGCACAGGTCAGGCACGGATTACAGAGTTTTATTTGACAGATGACCGGGGAGTACGGACCAGCGCGGTATTGAAGGGATCTGAATTTACACTTCATATGAAAGTGGAAATGCATGATGCGATACCCGCCCCTATTTTTGCTATGTCCTTTAAAAATGCCCACGGAACAGAAATTACAGGTACCAATTCTATGATAGAAAAGGCTTTTTTGGACAGTGTTACCCCGGGACAGGTGAAGGAGGTGTCCTTTACCCAGAAGATGTCCCTGCAGGGTGGAGAATATCTGATTTCCATGGGGGTGACAGGTTATAACGGAGATACCTTTGAGGTCTACCACCGTTTGTATGACGCACTAAATGTGACGGTTGTGTCAGATAAGAATACGGTGGGCTATTATGATATGGATTCCAAGGTAGTAGTCAAGGAAGCAGAACATAAATGTGACAGCAATGTCATAAATGCAGAGAATAAATTTCACGTAGTGTAGACGTTGGTGAGGAGGTCCCTTTGGAAAAGAAGGAACAGATTGGAAAAATAACGCTCGATTACAGTAAATATCCGGGGGAGGATTTTTATTGTGATGGTGCGGTGGAGGATGAATTGCTGCGTATTACCCGGGATATGTCTCCTGTGGAGTATGCAGGAAAGATAGAGGAGAGCAAAAGCTGGCCTATTTTGTATCATTTATCTCCCCTGCGTGAGAATATTGTGGAGTGGTTACCCATTGGCAAAGAGCACAAGGTATTGGAAGTGGGAAGCGGTTGCGGAGCCATTACAGGTGCTCTGGCGGCAAAGGCCGGTGAAGTGACCTGCGTGGATTTGTCCCAAAAACGTAGCATGATAAATGCATACCGTCACAGCGAATGCGAGAATGTTACCATTCATGTAGGAAACTTTAAGGACATCGAGCCACAGCTTCCGGGAGATTACGATTATATCTGTCTTATCGGAGTGTTTGAGTATGGTCAGAGCTATATTGGCGGCAAAACCCCTTATGAGGATTTTCTGCGGATTTTGCAGGGCCATTTAAAACCGGATGGACGTATTGTTATTGCGATTGAAAATAAATTAGGGATGAAATATTTTGCCGGCTGTAGGGAGGACCATTTGGGTACCTATTTCAGCGGTATTGAGAATTATGCCGGTGGTGGCGGGGTACGGACCTTCAGCCGTAACGGACTGGAACGTATTTTTGCTGCCTGTGGCGTGAAAGAAAGTCATTTTTATTATCCCTACCCGGATTATAAATTTATGACTACCTTGTTCAGTGATGCTTATCAGCCGGGCAAGGGAGAGCTGTCCAATAATTTGCGTAATTTTGACCGGGACAGAATGTTACTTTTTAATGAAAAGCAGGCCTTTGACGGTGTCACAGAGGATGGCTTGTTCCCGATATTTTCTAATTCTTTCCTGGTGGTATTGGGGGCGGATTTTGATGTGAAATATACCCGCTACTCCAATGATCGGGCACCCGCGTACTGTATCCGTACGGAAATAGGGGAGACCCCGGAAGGACGCCGTTATGTACGTAAATATCCTCTTGGACCTGAAGCAGCCGGGCATGTACGAGGCATGGCTGTGGCCTATGAAAGCTTAAAAGAGCGATATGCAGGTAGTTCTCTGCAGATCAATCAGTGTACCTTGGTGGATACCGAAGGGGAGCTTTATGCGGAATTCGAATTTGTAAAGGGACGGCCCCTTTCCCAATTGCTGGACGAATGTCTGGAAAATGGAGATATGGATGGCTTTTATGATTATTTCTGCAAATATGTGGAAAAGATAGATTACAATTCCCAGGCACCGGTGGCAGATTTTGATTTGGTATTTTCCAATATTCTGGTGGATGGGGAGGACTGGACCCTGATAGATTATGAGTGGACCTTTGGAAAGCCTGTGGCCACCAAGGAATTGGCTTTTCGCGCTATCTATTGCTATTTATTGGAGGACGAAAAACGGGGCAGTCTGGAACTGGATCGTATACTGGAGCTGCTTCAGATTACCCAGGAGGATGCGCAGCAGCTGCGGGAGCAGGAGCAGGAATTCCAAAGCTTTGTAACAGGCAATCGCAGAGCGATGGCCCAGATGCGGGATTTGATTGGTTATCGGATACTGCAGCCGGGCAAATGGATTGACCGTTATCAGGACGCAGAGCAGATAAACCGGGTCCAGATTTATGAAGATTTGGGAAGCGGTTACCGTGAGGAGGCTTCTTACTTTGTGAAGGATGCCTATCAAGGGGAGAATCTGATTGAAATGGAAATTCCCGTCAGCGGCAATGTAAAGATGCTGCGTATTGACCCTTCTATGGACTCCTGTATGGTTAAAATTCTGGAACTGACCTTTAATGGAGTGGAGATTCCTTTACAAAATAAAAAGAATCTGCTGATCAATGGTAGGTTGATAAAGGCCGCGGGGAAGGAGGAAGCATATCATCCCAGTATGGTATTTGCTACTACGGACCCCAATATTAATTTGGTATTGGAAGGGCTGGAGCGTAGGGCAGAAAATAGATTGTATGCCCGCATGGAAGTGGTAAGGCTTCCCATGAAAATGGCTCAGGATATGGCAGGAGCCGTAAAACGAATCATATAAAAGCGGTGAGGATGCCGCATTACTTTAGAAAAGGAGTAGTCTTTTGAGCATCAAGAGTCTGGTAAAAAAAGCGCTGATTGCGGTAGAGAACAGGAAATATCAGAAAGCCCTGGAGGCCCGCAGGATGAGCTATGCCCAGTGGCAGGAAATGCAGACTGATGCTCCGGAGAGTGCTTCTTTTTCTTTGGACAATTATGTGGTATTGCAGAGCTGTCAGGGTATTCCTGCCAAGGGATGGCAGGAGATGCTTTCTACCCATTTAGCTCAGCAGAAGTCCACGCTGGTGGCCTACGGGGACGAGGATGTGGAGGTTTCCCCGGGAGTGTATGATAGGCCTTATTTTAAGCCATGCTGGTCGCCGGATTTGTTGGAGCAGTGGTTTTACATGGGTGGTTTGGTGGCTGTGCATCGTACTGTGGCAGAGAAAATCACAGATTGTCCCCGGGTAGGGACAGCTGTTTTAGAACCGGAACGAATACAGCGGCTGATAGAAGAGGCAGTACAGCTGGTAGGGGGCTATGAGAAGGATTCACGGGATGTTATCAGTCATGTGCCGTCAGTATTGTTTCATCGTAGCAAGCCATGGCAAGAGGCCTTGCCGGGGACAGTGGATGAAACCGTGAAAAGAGTAGATGCGAAGCATTTATTGTCCATAGTGATTCCCTCCAAGGACCATCCCGGGCTCTTGGATACCTGCCTGGGGGCGATAGAACGTCTGGAACGGCAACTGGCCTATGAAATCATTGTGGTAGATAATGGTAGTGGAGAAGAAAACCGACAGAGATGTCAGGATATATTCGCCCAATACCGCAATAAAGGGATGTCCATTACCTATTTATATGAGCCCATGGAATTTGATTTTTCCGGCATGTGTAATCTGGGTGCCGGGAAGGCAGCAGGTGATTTGCTGTTATTTCTAAATGACGATGTGGAGCTGGCCTGCGAGAATACGTTGACAGCCATGGCTTTACGGGCTCTGCGGCCCTATACGGGAGCTGTGGGATTGAAATTATATTATCCCGGAGGGAAACGGATGCAGCATTGCGGTATCACCAATCTTCCCATGGGCCCCGTGCACAAGCTGCAATTTTTAGAGGATGACAGGGATTACTACATGGGTAGTAATCGTTGGAACAGAAATGTGCTGGCGGTAACTGCCGCGTGTCTGATGGTGACGTCAGACAAGTTTTGGCAGGCAGGAGGATTTCCGGAGGAACTGAAGGTGGCATTTAATGATGTTTCCCTATGCTTTCGGTTATATGAGCTTGGGTATTCTAATTTGATTTGGAATCGCCATTACGGATATCATCATGAGTCCCTGAGTCGCGGTGCAGATGAGGAGGATCATAAGCTCCGACGTTTGTTGCAGGAGCGTAAAAAGCTGTATCAAAGACATCCACGATTAGAAGGAAAAGATCCTTACTATCCGGAGCAGCTGGGAAGGGATGGGCTGGATACCCGTATCCGGCCGGCCTATGAAACGGGAGGAAACCGGCCCCAGCCGGTAGTATTGGATTCCCTTACAGAAGACTTGGGAGCTTACAGGCGGGACGATTGCCTGATGCTACGGGTGGAAATGAGTACTTCCAAAGAGCTGTTGGGCTATGGAGTGGTGCTGGGAGATGACAATGCCTGTTATGAAAAGAAACTATTGCTTGTGAAAACGGAAGGGGAAGAAGAATCTCTCTCCTATGTGGTAACTGTGGAAGCACAGTACCGGCCGGATTTGGTGGAAAATTTGCCGGACCAGCGGAATGTGGGAATGTGCGGATTTTGGTTGCAGGCCGCCGGAGCCTTGGAAAAAGGAACCTATGGCATCGGTATGCTGGCACGGAACCGGGTAACCGGTACCAAACTGATACAGTTTACCAACCGTAAATGGGAAATAGATAGTTAAGAACGGATGGGGTCGGATACAAAAGCTCCGTTGGGACGGAGAAAGGAGAGCCGCTTAGGTGGCAGTATAGAAGGATGATAGAAATGGATTATAAAGCAGCCTACGAGCAGGAACATTTGAAAAATGCGGACCTGGCAGCCCGGATTGCAGAGCTGGAGGGCAAAAATGAGGAGTTAGAGTGGAAGCTGGGAAGGATTAAAAACAATCCTCTGTGGAAGTTGACCGGTCCCTTACGTAAGGCCATGCACTGGATGATTCGTCAAAAGGACCGTCTGGCCAATTGCGGCGGCCTCAAGGGTGTTATTAAAAAGATTTTTTATAAAAAGCACGAATATAGTGTCATGGGACAGTTTGGTACGGACAGCTTTCCGGATGAAGCACAGCGGAAGATAGAAACAGAAGCGGTATTTCCTCGGATGGTGAAGATTTCTATTCTGGTTCCCTTGTGGAATACCCCTGTGGAATTTCTGAAGGAAATGATTGATTCCGTCATGAACCAGACCTACCAAAATTGGGAATTGTGCCTGGCAGACGGTTCAGACCGGGAACACTCCTATGTGGGAGAGATTTGCCGGGAATATCAGGAACGTTCCGGGGGCAGAATTGTATATCATAAGCTGGAAAAAAACGGGGGCATTGCAGGCAATACCAATGAATGTCTGAAGCTGGCCACCGGAGAATATATTGGTCTTTTTGATCATGATGATATTCTCCATCCTTCTGTGCTTTATGAATATGTGAAGGCCATTAACGAGCAGGGGGCAGATTATCTGTATTGTGACGAAACTACCTTTAAGGGCAGTGATATCAATAAAATGCTGACCATGCATTTTAAACCGGATTACGCACCGGATAATCTGCGTGCCAATAATTACATTTGTCATTTTAGTGTGTTTTCCCGGGAACTGTTGGATGGTACGGAGTTGTTTCGTCCCAAGTTTGACGGTAGTCAGGACCATGATATGATTTTGCGTCTTACCGATAATGCCAAGAAAATCGTCCATGTGCCCAGATTGATGTACTATTGGAGAAGTCATGCGGGCAGCGTAGCCTCCGGTATTCAAGCCAAGCCCTACGCCATAGAGGCAGCCAAAGGGGCAGTGGCGGAGCATTTACGCAAGCATGGATTTGACCATTTCCAGATTCAGTCCACCAGAGCCTTTGAGACTATTTTCCGGATACGCTATGAGATAAAGGGCAACCCCAAGGTATCCATTGTGATTGCCAATAAGGACCATAAGGAGGATTTGGAGCGCTGTATTACCTCCATCCGGGAGAAATCCACCTATGATAATTATGAAATTATTGTGGTGGAAAATAATAGCGAAAGTACCGAGATTAAGGACTATTATACCAAGCTGCTGGGCTATGATTACGAGGCGGCAGTGGCAGCTTCTTCGGAAAAAAATACGGTACTTACTGCCCGGGAGGACGATGAGCGTGGTGCTTTGAAAATAGTGGTATTTGAGGGAGCCTTTAATTATTCTGCAGTAAATAATCTGGGCGTATCCAAAGCCACCGGAGAGTATATTTTGCTTTTGAACAATGATATCCAGATTATTACCGTGAACTGGATAGAGGAGCTTTTGATGTATGCCCAGCGTGAGGATGTGGGCGCGGTAGGTGCTAAGCTATATTATGGGGATAAATCCATCCAGCATGCGGGAGTGGTAATCGGGCTGGGAGCTCATAGAACGGCAGGTCATAGCCATTATAAACAGCATCGTCAAAATCTGGGCTATATGGGCAGACTCTGTTATGCCCAGAATGTAAGCGCAGTGACCGGTGCCTGTCTGCTTGTGAAAAAGAGTCTTTTTGAGCAGGTGGGCGGCCTGGAAGAGAGCTTTGCCATTTCCTTAAATGATGTGGATTTTTGTTTGAAACTGCGAAGACTGGGCCTGCTTAATGTATTTACCCCTTTTGCAGAGGCGTTTCATTTTGAATCCATTTCCAGAGGCTTGGATGATCAGGGAGAAAAAGCAAAACGCTATGATGAGGAGTCCGCACGCTTCAGAGAAAAGTGGAAAGAGGAGCTGGCAGCGGGTGATCCTTACTACAATCCCAACTTCTCTTTGGACCGGAGCGATTTTGCACTGCGGATAAAAGAGTAAAATAGGTGTAAAAGTACCGTATCAGATGGCTTTTCCTTTTCAGAGAATAAATAATGTGGTATAATAATACCATTAATAGCTTGTTACAAGCAGAAGGGCAGGTATTCGCAATG
>JAFUKS010000156.1 GCA_017473445.1 Lachnospiraceae bacterium | reverse complement strand
GTATTTAAATTTGGCCAGGGTATTGGTCGATGGAGAGAAGCTGTACTTTCCCACGGTGGAGGAGGCAGAAGTACTGTTACAGCAGGAGGCACTGGCACGCAGTGGGTTAGTGGATATTAACCGGGCAGATTTATCGGGACTATGTACCTTACCCGGAATTGGAGAAAGCAGGGCGGCAGATATTATTGCTTATCGGGAGCAGCAGGGACTTTTTTCCACTGTGGAAGATTTACTGAAGGTGGATTGTATCACAGAAAGTATTTATAATAAATTGGCAGATAAAATTACAGTAGGGCAATAGAAAGGGATAGCAATGAGTGACAAGAAGGTATTGGTAGTAGATGACGAGAAATTGATTGTAAAAGGAATCCGTTTTAGTCTGGAGCAGGACGGGATGGAAGTAGATGTGGCTTATGATGGCCAGGAAGCATTGGATATGGTTCACCAAAAGGAGTACGATATTGTCCTGTTGGATGTTATGCTGCCCAAGTTTACCGGTTATGAGGTCTGCCAGCAAATCAGAGAGTTTTCCCAGGTCCCTATTATCATGCTCACTGCAAAGGGAGAGGATATGGACAAGATTCTGGGGTTGGAATATGGTGCGGATGATTACATAACCAAGCCCTTTAATATCTTGGAAGTAAAGGCACGTATGAAGGCGATTTTCCGCCGGGTGGATGGAAAGCAATCCAAGAAGGAGGCAATTTCAGATGTGGTCAGTGGTGATATGCGTCTGGATTGTGAAGGAAAGCGCGCCTATATCGCAGGCAGGGAAGTGGGGCTTACCACCAAGGAATTTGAGGTGCTGGAGTTATTGATGCTGAATCCCAACAAGGTCTATAGCAGGGAAAATCTGCTGAAGCTGGTATGGGGGGAGGATTATCCCGGTGATGTACGGACAGTAGACGTACATATCCGTCGCTTGAGAGAGAAGATTGAAGTAAGCCCCAGTGAACCCAAGTATGTGCATACCAAATGGGGTGTAGGATACTATTTCTTGAATCAGTAACAGAGGCAGAGCAGCCATGAAAAATTTTTTAGTTGAAATGCGAAGCTGGCTGAAAGGATTTCGTAGTCTCAGGAGCCAGATTTTTGTGTTGTTTATACTCATTGGCGTGATTCCCAGCTTTTTGGTAGGGCAGGGAATCATGGAAAATTATGAGCAACGAGCTGTGGAACAGCGAATTTCCACGGTGCAAAACCAGCTTATGATAGTGGCCAATCATCTGGTCAGTAATAATTACCTGACCAGCTATAATTATGCAGACCAGCAATACAGTGTATCCGAGGAAGTCATAGAGGCAGAGCTGGAAATGCTTTCCAATCTCTACGAAGGCCGGGTGATTATCATTGGAAGTAATTGTAAGGTGATTAAGGATACCTATGGAATCAGTGAAGGTAAAATTTTGATTTCTGAGGCGGTAATCAAATGCTTTAAGGGGCAAAGTACCTCCCGCTATGATGCGGAGCATGGCTACATAGAAATGACAACTCCCATTGTAAGTACCACTGATAGAAACAGTGACAATGATGGGAATGTCACTCCTGTGGTGCAGGGAGTTATGTTGACCAGTATCTCAGATGATTCCATTGTGTCTACGATGGAATTGATAAACAGAAAAGCACTTATTTTGGAAGCTCTGATGATTATCGGCATCGTGTTTCTGGCATATGCTATTTCCAAGTGGCTGGTGCAGCCTTTCCAGCGTGTGACGGATGCAATCAATGAGGTAAAGGCTGGATATACGGATGAGAGTATTGCTGTGACGGAATATGTGGAGACAGTGCATATTGTAGAAGCATTTAACCAGGTGTTGGAGCGCATGCGTACCTTAGATGAGAGCCGGCAGGATTTTGTGGCCAATGTGTCCCACGAGTTAAAGACACCTATGGCATCTCTGAAGGTATTGGCAGATTCCCTGCTTGCCCAGGAGCAGCTGCCGGTGGAAATTTACCGGGAATTTATGGAGGATATGGTTTCGGAGATTGACCGGGAGAATCAGATTATTACGGATTTGCTGGCACTGGTAAAATTAGATAAGAAGGTGCAGGAACTGAATATTGCGACCATCAGTATGAATGATCTGGTGGAGCTGATATTAAAGCGTCTCCGGCCCCTTGCCCGTAAAAAGAATGTTGAAGTGATATTCGAAAGTGATCGTCAGGTGACGGCAGAGATTGATGAGGTAAAGATGTCTCTGGTGGTGACCAACCTGGTAGAGAATGCCATTAAATACAACGAGGAACATGGTTGGGTCAAGGTGGTACTGAAGGCGGACCATCAGTTCTTTACTTTGGAAGTGGCCGACTCCGGTCAGGGTATACCGGAGGATGCACTGCCCCATATTTATGAGCGTTTTTACCGGGTAGATAAATCCCATTCCCGGGAAATCGGTGGTACCGGCCTGGGCTTGGCCATTACTAAAAGTGCTATTTTGATGCATAGGGGCGCTATTACGGTAAGTAGTCAGGAAGGCCGGGGCACCAGCTTTTGGGTTAAGATTCCCCTAAAGCATCTACCCGGCTAGTGGAGAAGGAGCAGAATGAAGAAAATACGATTCGTGTTACTGGCACTTTTTACGTGCTTATTTCTCTCCGGTTGTGGTGAAGAAGAACTACAGGGGGAGAATGTATACAATATCTATTATGTGAATAATGCAGAGACCAAGGTAGAGGCCCGGCAGTATCCGGTGACCGGCAGTGATGAGGCAGGAATTCTGAGAGAGCTGATTGCCTGCTTGTCTGCGGTTCCTCATAAGCTGGAGTATAAGGCTCCGTTGGCCATGGGATTTGAACTTCAGGACTATTCTCTGTAGGAAGGCAAATGTCTGTTGACGGTCAATGGGGCATATAAGAAATTACCGGTCACTACGGAGGTGCTTATTCGTGCAGCCCTAGTCCGTACCCTGACCCAGCTTCCTTCGGTGAAATATGTGGGAATCTCTGTAGAGGGAGAGTCTCTATTGGATAGTATGGGGGCTCCCGTGGGGTGGATGAAGGCAGACCAGTTTATTGATAATGATGGTAATGAAATTAATACCTATGAACAGGCCAAGGTGAAGCTCTACTTTGCAGGTTGGGATGGTACCCATCTGATTGCTGCCTATCGGGAAAAGATGTATTTGACCACTACCTCCATGGAGCGTTTTATTGTGCAGGAGTTGATTAATGGTCCCAGTGGGCAGGTAGCAGGCTTATATCCTACCATTAATCCGTCCACAGAGATTATTAATGTGACTACTAAGGACGGTATTTGTTATGTGAATTTATCCGGTACTTTTTTAAACGTGGTAAATAATGTATCCAAAGAACTGGCAATTTATTCTATTGTAAATTCCCTGGTGGAATTGAGTAATATCAATAAGGTGCAGATATTGGTAGATGGGCAGATACCCAATACCTTCAGTCAGTCTATTTATGAACGGAATTTAGATATTGTGGATACATTGGAAAATAGTTTACTGAAGGAACAGGAGTATATGGAACAACAGGAGCAACAGACCACAACCAAACAAGAAAGTGAAAAATAGGAGGAGGCATGGGGAGACCTTTATTTTTCTTTTGCCTGTTGACCACGGCCTGTATTTGGATAGGATGCAGGCTGCATATTTTCCCGGATGGGAGTGAGCAGGTCATACAGACAAGGGAGCTTCTTCTGCAAGAGGAAGGGGCTCTTATACAGGGCCGGGTCTGTGAGCGGGACTCGCAGTCCTTTTATCTGGAAGCTTTAAAATTAGTAAATGCTGCCGCAGGGCAGCAGGGAGAGTATCCGTCCATTCAGGACAGTTCTTCCGAATCTGATACAATTTCCAAGAAAATCAAAATCAAATGTGAATATTCTCCGCAGGAGTTGGGGGCAATACCCAAATTGGGCAGTATGGTACTGGTCAAGGGGGATTTTGCACCCTTTGACCGGGCCGGAAATCCGGGGCAGTTTGATGCTCGAAAGTACTATGAGAGCAAAAATATCTGTGGAAGATTAGAGCAGTGCCGGGTGATATGGCAATCTGAAGCGTATTCCTTTCTGCAAGAGGGTTTAAGACGGATGCGTCAGCGATGTTCTGACCGAATTTATCAACTGCTTCCTCGGGCGGAGGCGTCTGTACTGAATACTATTTTGCTGGGAGAAAAGCAGGACATGGATGGGGAACTGAAGGAGCTGTATCGCACTGCAGGCATCCTTCATATAGCATCCATATCGGGACTCCATGTAATGCTGATAGCCATGTCCATCTATCGGTTACTACGAAAAGCAGGAGCTTCTATTGGGATATCCGGTGTGGTCAGCAGTATATTGCTGATATTGTACGGTATTATGACCGGCATGAGCACCTCTGCGGTAAGGGCCATTGCGATGTTTTTAATCAGGATGCTGGGCATGGTACTGGGACGGACCTATGATATGCTTACGGCCCTTGGACTGGTGGGAATGTTGATGGTTGCCTGTCACCCTGCGTATTTACAGGATGCGGGCTTCCTATTATCCTTTGGAGCAGTATTGGGGATGGGTCTGTTAGCGCCTATATTTAAGAAGCAGGAAGCCAAACGTTTCATCCTCCGCAGAGTGTTTTCGCCGGAGCTGGTACGCATAGGGAAAAAACTGGGCAAAAATCTGGTTGGAGTCAGAGATTCCTTTTATTCCTGCATGGCAGTGAATCTGATATTGCTGCCTATTTTGCTATGGTATTATTACGAAGTGCCTGTATATAGCTGGATATTGAACCTGTTAATTATTCCCAGTCTCAGTGTGCTGGCGGTAGTAGGTTTGGGGATTATGGCAATACCGGTACTGGGATTTTTGGCACCTTTGGAGACAGAGTTACTACGGTTATACGAGAATCTGTGCCAATGGGTTCAGCAATGGCCGGGGCATACCTGGTGTCCTGGACGGCCGGAAGGCTGGGCGGTGATGGCGTATTATCTGCTGTTGGGGCTGATAATCGCATTGAAAAGCAAGGGATTTCAGGATTGGATGAAACGATACCTTTATTCCAAAAGCAAAATGTTATTTGTAAGAGTAATATTGTGTTACATAAGATTATTGCCTATCATTTTGCTAATGGTAGGTATCTGTCTCTTGGGCTGCCATCCCCGGGAGAATCGAGTGACCTTTTTGGATGTGGGACAGGGGGATTGTATTTGTGTGGAAACTGTATCCGGGCAGGTATATCTATTTGACTGCGGCAGCAGTAGTCAAAGTAAGGTGGGGCAGTATGTGTTGAAACCTTATCTGAAATATTATGGAATCCATGAGATAGACGGATTGTTTCTTTCTCATTCGGACAGTGATCATTGTAATGGCGTCATAGAATTGTTGGAAAATCAGGAGGCATGGGGGATTACAGTGAAGCGGTTGTTCCTGCCTGGGACAGCTTTGACAGATTTTCAAGGACAGCAACCAGGACGGGAGTCAGTGCGGGCAGAACAGATGTCGAGCTCAGATGCAAGGTATTCCCGGCAGATGAGCAGGGACTGGGAGAATATATTAGATGTTGTCGGATGTCCCGTGGAGTATGTTAGCGCAGGGGATTTGGCAACTACAACAGACATGAAATTATTATGTCTACATCCCCGGCAAAATCAGGATTACCAGGATGGAAATCAAGCGTCTCAGTGTTTTTATTTGGAATTGGGAGCCGGGGCGGATGCGTTTACAGTATTACTGACCGGAGATGTGGAAGGGAACGGAGAAGCACAGCTACTGGAGGCGTTAGCAGGCTATGGAATCTCTGAAGTAGATGTGCTGAAGGTGGCTCATCATGGTTCCAAGAATGGGACTTCGGAGCAGTTCCTGGAGCAGATTGATGCACAAATGGCCGTGATTTCATGCGGAGAAAGGAATGTGTATGGGCATCCCCATACAGATACATTGGAGCGGTTGACTGAGGATGGTACGGTGATTATGACGACGCCGGAAAGGGGAGCAGTGAAAGTGCGAAAAGGGCTGCTTTTGGAGGTGCAAAGCTGGATAAGCCCATCTAAAGAGAGAAAATAGATGAGTAGTCGGGAGGGAAAGTCGGAGGGTCCCCGACTGGAGGGCAAAAACAGAAGAGCAGTCGGGGAACGAAGCCACATTTCTCCCGACTAAATGAAGAAAGAGCGAGAAATGTAGGAAAAACTGCGTTATATAGGCTATTATCAAGAAGATGGAGGGGTATAAATGAAAACAATTGAATCTATGTTGAAAGAGGAAAAGATTTTTCTTGAAAAACTGGTAAGGGAAGCAAAGAAAAGGCTTCAAACGGCACCTGAAGGACATTTCGTATTACAAAAAAGCGTGATAGTGTGGAATATTACTATAAAAAATTCGGATGTATGTAATCCAAATGGACGATACATGAAGAAAAGTGAAGTAAAACTTGTTAGGGGAATTGCTCAAAGAGATTATGATGCCCGTACAGTAAAACTGGCAGAAGAGAGAATAAAAGTAATTACTGCGTTTTTGACACAATATGAGATTACAAGCTTAAAGAAGATGTATGAGGAGTTGAACCAATATCGTAAAGAGTTAGTCAGTCCATTTGAGATATCTGATGATGAATATGTAAAACGCTGGCAGGAGGTGAAGTATACAGGAAAGGCATTTGCAGATGATATGGCAGAAATAGTGACCGAGCGGGGCGAACGGGTCAGATCAAAATCAGAGAAGATTATTGCTGACAAATTGTATTTCATGGGTGTTCCTTATCGGTACGAATACCCACTTTTGCTGGAGGACAATATTAAGTTGTATCCGGATTTTACGATTCTTAAAATGCCGGAACGGGAAGAAGTATATTTGGAACACTTTGGATTAATGGATGATTATGATTATGTAGAGAATGTCATGTACAAATTGAATACATATCAGAAGAATGGAATATTTCTAGGTGTAAATTTATTTGTGACCTATGAAAACGGTAAAGCTCCTTTAAATACCAAAGCATTGGATGGGCTTCTAAGAAAATTGTTTTGTGCAGAAGGATAGGGCTGAAAGATGGTGGAAGAAAAGCCTCTTGCAACTATAAGTAGTTGCAAGAGAATGCTATTTCTGATCCCCTTTAGGAAAGGGGAATATTTTTGAGTAAAAAAGAAAAGCTGATAAAAAGACTGTTAAAAAGACCAAGGGATTTTTCGTTTGATGAGATGGTTATTTTGCTATCCTATTTTGGATACCAATTAAAGCAAGGAGGTTCGGGTTCCGGTATAAAATTTATCAAAGCGAACTCAAATGAAGTGATTAATTTTTATAAACCACATCCGAATGGAATATTGAAAAAGTACATATTAGAACAAGTGATAGAGAAATTAAGAAAGGATGGGATGCTATGAGCGGCTTGTTATCCTACAAAAATTATAATGGAACAGTAGAATATTCAAAGGAAGATAAGTGTCTGTATGGAAAAGTTCTAGGGGTTAAATCACTTTTGTCATATGAGGGGCAATCCGTACAAGAATTAGAAGAGAATTTTGAGCATTCTATAGACGAGTATTTGCAGGAATGCATGGAGCGCGGTGTAGAGCCGGAGCAAGCTTACAAGGGCACATTTAATGTGCGTATTAGTCCGGAATTGCACAGAAGTATCGCAATGTATGCAATAGAACATGAAAAAACACTGAATGCTTTAGTGGAAGAAGCAATTAGAAATATGAGATGTGGACTGGCGTAAGGAAGAAGAGGCATTTGTCGCAGAAT
>JAFUKS010000155.1 GCA_017473445.1 Lachnospiraceae bacterium | reverse complement strand
CTGAGTTCCGGATTAATATGTAATATCTCTATATCGTCACGCTTCTGAAAACGCTCATAGATTCGTAAGCCTGTGGTTCCTTCACTTCCGTCGATAAACACTTTTGTTTTCATATGCACTTCTCCTTTTCCTATACTTTTTACGATTATACATTGTCTTTTTGATTTGTGCAACTGAAAACGGGATGAAGACCTTCGCCTTTTCATCCCGCATCCAACCATTCTGCAAATTTTTCTTACTTACCTGTCCTCAATTTCCACATAATCCCGCTCTGCCATTACACTCTTGTACGCAGGACGGATAATCTTATCCATGTTAATCAGCTCTTCAATACGGTGAGCACTCCAACCGGCAATACGGGCAATGGCAAAAATAGGCGTATAAAGCTCCAAAGGAATCTCCAGCATACTATATACAAACCCGCTGTAAAAGTCCACATTGGCACTGACACCCTTATAAATTTTGGCCTTTTCTGCAATGACCTCAGGTGCAATCCGTTCAATCATGGAATACAGGGCAAAATCCTTCTCCCGCCCCTTGGCAGATGCCAGCTGCTGTACAAACCCCTTAAACACCTGGGCTCTGGGGTCTGACAGAGAATACACTGCATGACCCATACCGTAAATCAAGCCCTTTTTGTCAAAGGCTTCCTTATTCAATATCTTTTTTAGATATTCTCTTACTTCATTTTCATCATCCCAGTGTTTTACATGCTTCTGAATATCCCGCATCATTTCCACTACCTTAATATTGGCACCTCCATGCTTGGGCCCCTTTAAGGAGGACAAGGCCGCGGCCATTACAGAATAAGTATCAGAACCGGAGGAGGTCACCACTCTGGTGGTAAAGGTGGAATTATTACCGCCACCATGCTCCATATGTAATACCAAAGCAATATCCAGTACCTTTGCTTCCAATTCACTGTATTTTTTATCAGGACGAAGCATCATCAGCAGGTTCTCCGCCGTAGAAAGCTTCTTTTGCGGTCTATGGATATACATACTATCATCATTCTCATAATGATTATAGGCATGATAAGCATACACGGACAGCATAGGAAATACTGCAATGAGCCCGATACACTGACGAAGCACGTTCTCAATGGAAGTATCCATACAATTCTTATCATAGGATGCCAGGGTCAATACACTTCGTACCAGAGAATTCATAATATCACTACTGGGTGCTTTCATTACCACGTCTCTGGTAAAATTAGTAGGCAGGGTACGGCTTTCTCCCAAAATCTTCTCAAACCGGGCCAACTGCTCCTCATTGGGCAAATCACCAAACAATAATAAATAAGCCACTTCTTCAAAGCCATAACGCTTATTTTTAAAGCCCTCCACCAGCTGGATACAATCATAACCTCTGTACCAAAGCTTTCCGTCGCAGGGCACCTTTTCACCATTTTCCATTTTAAAGGATTCAATCCTTGAAATATTGGTCAAACCTGCCAATACACCGTTACCGTTTTTGTCTCTCAGTCCTCTTTTTACACCGTATTCATCAAATAAGGCCAGGTCTACCTTATCCGCTTCGCGACACATGGCCGCATATTCATTTAAATAAGCTTCTTGTTTTGTCATCTTCCACTCTCCTTTACGCGACACTTCTCTCAACTTTCCCACTTTATTATTTTATTCCATGAAAGCATTTGTTGTCAAACAACATTTCCTATTGCACCACCAAAAAAGAGTTTTCCATCAAAAAGACATGGAAAACTCTTTTTTATATCATTATTTTTCTATCGGTTTCTGGTATTTTCTACACAATAAACACAATTTACTTTTCATATAAGAACTTCTCAGGCAATGTCACCTTGAAATCCACGGCCAAATCACGAAACTGTTCCGGTGTAATGGTTTGACGCTTGGTAGATTGCATGGACAACATCTTTACCAATATCTCTGCCGCCTTCTCCACCGTATGCGCCAAACCAAAGGTTACATCAAAATCCTCTCCGGATACAAAAATACCGTGATGCGCCCATACTGCCACATCATACTGCTTCATCAATTCACTGGTAGCTACCGCAATCTCTCTGCCGCCGGGTACCATCCAGGGTACCACGCCGATGCCACCGGGGAATACCACAGGACATTCCGTAGCCATCTCCCATAATTCCCTGGTAAATACCGCATCCTCTAAGGGAAGCACAAAGGTCAAAGCAATCAGGTTGGTGGTGTGAGCATGATAAATGACTCTGTGCTTGCCGTCAGTAGCCAGTTTTTTCACCTCATGGTTCATCAAATGGGAAGGCAGCTCAGAGGTGGGTCTGCCACCATTTACCAGTCCCCATACAATACGATACTGTTCCCCGGTGCTATCCAGCTCGATCATACAGATAGAGTCCTCCGGCTTTATGATTACATTGCGGAAAAACTTACCGCTACCGGTAACCAGAAAATACTCTCCTGCCAGCTTCGGCACAGTGGTTCCGATGGGCTGCCAAGGCCCTGTGGTCAACTCCTCTTTCACACTTTCCACTTCCTCCGGCTTTACGCGATAGGACAGATTTCCACCGTTTCTCTCATGCCAGCCCTGTTCCCAGCCGTCATTAGCCATTCTGATAAATCCCTGTACAAATTCTGCATCTAAAAACTTCATTTCTATCTCCATACCTTTCACTTACGTTTATCTTTTCAGCAAAACTTCTGCCTCATAGGCTTCAATCTCTGCCAGACATTCCCTGCTGCCGGGCACATCGCACTGTCTTAAATATTCCTCCCAAACAGCACCAAAGGGATACAGCTTCAATTCCTCCTGCTCCACCATCAGCCTGGTCATATTACCTTGGTCCTGAAGCTGTGCCAATTGCTGGTTAGGGGTACACAATGCAAAAAGCAAAGCCTTTTGCCAGCTTCTAAAGCCTGTTACCCAGGCAGAAAGACGATTGATGCCGGCGTCAAAATAATCCAATGCCATGTACACCCGCTCTAAACCGTCACATCTGACAATTTCCTTGGCCATCTCTCTGGTTTCGTCATCAAAGAGCACCACATGGTCGCTGTCCCAGCGCACCGGTCTGGTAATATGTAAAGCAATCTCCGGGTAAAAGCACAAAAGTGCCGGAATTTTATCAGACACCATTTCTGTAGGATGATAATGCCCATTATCCATCAAAGGCAGAACTCCCTCATGGGTCGCTGCAAAGCTTAAGGTAAATTCTCCGCTACCTGCAGTATAGGACTCCACGCCAATACCAAACACCTTGGATTCCACACAGACCTTTACCAGCTTCTTATCATAGGGCTGGGATAATATCTGCTCCAGGGAATCCTTATAACGCATTCTGGGGCCCAGGCGGTCTGCCGGAATATCCTTAAAACCGTCTCCAATCCAGATATTCATGACACAGGGCACCCCTGTCTCCTTGGCAAAGTATTCTGCAATCCGCAAACAGGCCTTACCATGGTCTATCCAGAAAGTACGGATTTCCTCATCGGGACTGGTCAGGGTCAGCCCATCCTTGATCTTATCATGGGAGAAATAGGTGGGATTAAAGTCAATACCCATCCCTCTTTCCTTTGCAAACTCTACCCATTTAGCAAAGTGCTTCGGTTCCAGCACATTACGGTCTGCAAATTCTCCTTTCTCAAAGATTGCGTAGGAGGCATGCAGATTTAGTTTCTTTTTTCCCGGCATCAGCTGAAGTGCCTTATCCATATCCTGCATCAGCTGTTCCGGGGTGGTAGCTTTACCCGGATAGTTACCTGTGGTCTGAATGCCTCCTGTCAGAGGACCCTGATGATCAAAACCGGTTACATCATCCCCCTGCCAGCAATGGAGGGAAACCGGAATCTGCTTCAAGCATGCAATGGCTTGATCTGTATCAACACCAAGCTGTGCATATTTTTCTCTGGCTAATGTATATTCCTGATTCATTTTCATTCTCCTTTCAAATTAGGGCAAAAATTTCTCAAGTGTAAAGGATTCCCGTATACACTTTCTGGCTGCTGCCAGGTCTGACAATTCCCCCGCTCCTATCATCTGTGCACATAAATTACCGATGGCAGTGGCCTCTCCCGGACCTGCCAGTACGGGAATTTCTGCCGCCTGGGCTGTCAGCTGGTTCAGAAAATCCGCATTGGAACCGCCCCCCACCACATGGATGCACTCATACTTTATTCCCGTAAGCTTCTGTATTTCATGCAATGTATCCTCATAGCACTGTGCCAGGCTGCGGTAAATGACCGCTGCCACCTGCCCAATACCGAAGGGTACCTGCACCCCCTGTTCCCTACACGCAGCCTGTATCTCGTCGGTCATGCTCTCCGGTGCCAGAAAACGGCTGTCATTACAATCCACCAGGGACTCTATATCACTCTCCATAGCCAATCTACAGATCGTCTCGTAATCCAAGTCCCGGGTCAGTTCCTTTCTGGCAGACTGAATCATCCAAAGCCCCATAATATTTTTTAAATATCGGTAACGGAAGTCATATCCTCCTTCATTGGTCAGATTTCGCAATCTGCTCTCCGTGCTGCAATCTGCCTGCATCAATTCTGTACCCATAAGGGACCAGGTACCGGAACTGATATACAATACCTTGTCACCTTCCGCCGGAACTGCCATTACCGCTGATGCCGTGTCGTGAGTAGCGGGTGCTACCACCCGGCAATCATATCCCACCTGTGCTCTGATAGCCGCGGACAAGGGTCCTATAACTGTTCCCGGCTGAATAAGGGGAAGAAAAATCTTTCTGGGATATTCCAAACGGTCAATCAACTCCCAATCCCAATCCTTCGTTTCCGGATTTACCAGCTGGGTAGTGGTGGCATTGGTGTACTCTGTGGTGCACCGGCCTGTAAGCAAATAATGCAAATAATCCGGAATCAAAAGCATCTTATCTGCCCTTTCCAGCATCTCCGGGCACTGCTTTTTTACTGCCATCAGCTGATAGATGGTATTAAAGGGCTGCTTCTGGATACCGGTGCGGGCATACAATTCCTCTTCCGATATGTAATCATACACCAGCCGTTCTATCCCCTTGGTACGGGCATCCCGGTAGGCCACTGCCTCTCCCAGTCTCTGCCCACCTTCATCCAATAGACAAAAATCTACTGCCCAGGTATCAATTCCTACACTTGCCGGAATCTTACCCTGTTCCCTACAACACTTCATTCCCTTCAGAATTTCCTTAAAAAGCAGGTCCACATTCCAAACCAGATGTCCCTCCCGCTCAATCATTCCATTAGGAAACCGATAAATCTCTTCCAATTGTATCCGGCCATTCTCCAGATGTCCTAATATGTGTCTTCCACCTGAAGCCCCGATATCAATGGCCAAAAAATATTTCGGCATAAAAAACCCTCCCATTCTATACCTTTTATAAACCTTCCATATATAGCTTACTGCTTTTCATGGCACAAAAAAAGGACACCTTTTGTTCAAAAAAGTGTCCTCATTTGCCATTATGAAATAAGATTTATTTTTCTATAACTACAGTAAGCTCACAATTCTCAGGTACATGCACGCTTCCATCCGCCTCCAGGATACTGCTTCCCAATAGCACATCCCCCATTTCCCTATTACAGATACGTACTCTGCAAGGTACTTTGCCTTTAGTCACAATATGATATTGCTTGCCCTGGCGGGTTACCTTTACCTTCAGCTCACATTCCTGCTCCGGGCTGTACACACAGGTCTCAGCGGTAGCTCCGTCCTGTAGCTCGTAAACCTCCAATACCACATCCTTGGCATAATCATATACCGCAGTCTCTGCCTTAGGCTGCACAGCCAGAATACTGTTCTCCCGTACATACAAAGGGATGCTCATGTAATCATGATACTCCTGATACCACTGACCGCCCTCTCTCACTTCTCCTGTGAGATAATTGGTCCATCGTCCCTTAGGCAGATAGTACTGTGCCATGCCCTGATCGTTCAGCACCGGGGCCACCAACAGGCTGTCTCCCAGCATATACTGGGAAGCCAGATAATCACAATTCCTGTCTCCGTTAAATTCCAGCACCATACTACGCATCATGGGGATACCGGTGCGTGAGGTCTCTATGGCATTACGATACAAATAGGGCATCAGCCGTGCCTTCAAATTGGTAAAAAACCGTAATACCTCCACAGCCTCTTCATCGTAGGTCCAGGGTACACGATAGGAGGAAGAACCGTGTAATCTGGAGTGGGAGGATAATAATCCAAAGGCACACCATCTCTTATATACATCCGCAGTGGATTTGCTCTCAAAGCCGCCAATGTCATGGCTCCAAAAACCAAAACCGGAGCTGGTCAGGGACAAACCGCCCCGCAGACTCTGTTCCATGGATTCATAATCGGACCAGCAATCACCGCCCCAATGAACAGGGAACTTCTGGCCTCCTGCGGTGGCAGAACGGGCAAAAAGCACTGCCTCCTGCTCTCCGCGTTTTTCCTGTAATACCTCAAATACTGCCTGATTGTACAGGTAGGTATAATAATTATGCATCTTCTCCGGGTCGGAGCCGTCATAATATACCACATTGGTAGGGATACGCTCACCAAAATCTGTCTTAAAGCAGTCCACACCCATATCCAAAAGGGCCGCCAATTTGTCCTGATACCACTTCTTGGCTGCAGGATTGGTAAAGTCCACGATAGCCATAGCCGGCTGCCACATATCCCATTGCCATACATCCCCATTGGGGCGTTTCAAAAAATAACCCTTCTCCATACCTTCTTTAAAAAGAATGGACTCCTGACCAATATAACTATTAATCCAGACACAGATTTTTAATCCTTTTTCCTTTAAACGTTTCAACATTTCCACCGGGTCCGGGAATACTCTCTCATCCCATTTGAAATCACACCAGGCAAAATCCTTCATCCAGAAACAGTCAAAATGGAACACGGAAAGGGGAATTTTTCTCTCCAGCATACCGTCCACAAAGCTGTTTACCGTCTGTTCATCATAATTGGTGGTAAAGGAGGTGGACAACCACAGTCCAAAGGTCCATGCCGGGGGAAGCGCAGGTCTGCCGGTAATTCCCGTATAACGGGCCAGAACCTCCTTCATGGTGGGACCATTTATCACAAAATACTCAATCCATTCTCCCGGTACGGCAATGGCTACCTTATTTACCTGTTCGGTACCCACTTCAAAGGACACCTTATCCGGATGATTTACAAAAATGCCGTAGCCCCTATTGGACAAATAAAAGGGAATATTTTTATAGGACAAATCGGTGGAAGTACCGCCATCCTCATTCCACAGCTCTACACTCTGACCATTCTTTACAAAAGCACCAAAACGTTCACCCAGACCGTAAATCAATTCGCCCACGGATAAGCCCAGCTGCTGACGCATATAGGCATCCCCGGTATCCTTTTCATAGGCGAGACCCTTATAGGCGGTCTTCATGTACGCTAAATCACGACCATTGCTGGCAGTAAGCTTTTCCCTGCTGCCATCGGAAAGCAGACGATAGAACGCAAAGTCTGCATTCAATTTTCCGATCTCCATATGTAAACTACCATTGCTGACTGTGAGCGAATCCTCCCGCTCTTCTACCTGAAGCAGTCCCTGCTGCCTAGGTTCCAGTTCAAATTTGGGAGAACGGTCCAGTACTCCCATATAGTGCTGCACCCTTACTTGTAATACCTCTTCATAGGGGGCGGAAATCTCCATGGTCAGATTGACGCCGCCTAAAGTATCCCCCCGATGATTGATGTAATGGGTGGGCATGCACAGGGTCACCTTTGACGGCTCCTGCTTTACAAAATAAACCTGTGATGCGGGAAAACATTCTGTTCCTTCCTGCTGTAACCAGCATCCGTTACCAAACTTCATGCTCTGTCCTACCTTTCTGTCTTTGATTTATCCGATAATTTCGGGGGGACATCCCATATTTCTTCCGGAATAACCGGTGAAAATAGCTGACATTGTCATACCCGATTACCTGTGCAATCTCAGAAACCGCTAAAGAGGTGGTCCCCAAAAGAAACGCGGCCTGATTCAAACGCCTGCTCTGTACCAATTCCGTATAATTCATTCCGGTACGTTTCTTAATTTCCTTGGACAGCCAATACACATCATAATGAAGCTACTCAGCCAATTCCGACCGCTGCCCTTCCCGATAGTGCCCTTCCACATATTGGAGCACCTGTAAAATCAACCGTTGCTGGCCACTGCTGTCATCAGACTCCATTCTATCCAGATAATTGGTCAGCTGCATAAATAAAAGTCCCATGGTAACCTGATTGGTCCGCCGCTTTCCGGGCAGCTTGTTGACCAGGGTCCAAATCAGATTCTCCAGCAGATTTTGGACAGGCAATACACCGGCCACCTTGAAATGAAGATAGCCGGAGGTTTTATTTTCCTCCCGCAGACAATCCACCAGAAAATCCCGCAGCATATTTTCTTCCGGCTCCAGCATTCCCAGTACCTCCTGGAAAAACTCCGGCAGAATAATAAAATTCACAGCCACATCCGCTTCCCCTGCAGGATAAATTTCCTGGGTGGCACTTTGGTTTAAAATCAGCAGTTCTCCTTGGGAAAGCAATACCTCCCTGTCATTAATCAAATGCCTGGTGGAACCGCTGCACATATAAATCATTTCCATATAATTGTGTGTATGCTTGGGAAAATGAACAAATCTGGTATGGGTACGGATCTGAAGCATCTTACCTTCATCCAGCAGCTTCCCTGCATCCACCACATCGTCCTCACCGGTCATATACAGCTGCTTCTGAATCTCGCTTTCCCCTGCCAGAATCCGCTGTTCCTCCGGTGTAATGACCTTTAAACATTCCAATAGTTCCCGGTTCATACCCCCATCAGCTCCTTTACCACCTCTGCTGCCAGCAAAAGACCTGCCGCTCCCGGCACAAATACCATGGAACCGGGGATGGCTTTGCCGATGGTCTCATCATAACACT
>JAFUKS010000154.1 GCA_017473445.1 Lachnospiraceae bacterium | reverse complement strand
TATGTTACCGTCCTCTCCTTCTTTTGTCGGATATCCTAAAACAGCCATATCATCATTGAACATAGCTCTGTATTCCTGTATTCCTGCAAAATCATACAAGAAAGAAAATGCGGTCAATGCTTGTCCTGATAGAATTTGATGACCAAGGGAGCCTTCCATATTAGTTTGGGAATCCTTCTGTCTTTTCAGCAAAGCAAGTAATTCCTTGAAGATATCCGACTCAAAATCACAGCTGTTTGTATCCCAATCAATAAACGGTCCCCCACCATAAGATAAACATACAGGCAACAAACCACTTCCTGAGAACGCCGTCACCAAAGAACTTTCTTCCTTCCTTTTTCCATAGGAAATCATTTCTTCCAACGTCCAACCACTTTTTCCCCGAAAATCACTTCCCTTCCCACATAAAGTCAAAATACTGCAGCCCTGCGGGATTCCAACCAATTCTCCATCCAATGAACAGGATTTTGTAATTGGTTCAAAAATATCTGATATTTGAACCGATCTGCTCTTTTCAAAATATGAGGTTAAATCTTCCAATATCCCATATTCTGCGTACGTATAAAAATTATTATCCTTCAGATAAAACAAATCTGCTTCGCATTTCCCCGAAAGCATATCCATATGAAACTTATTTTGGGCGTCCTCTTCCTCCTGATGTGTAACATCCACTATGTCTCCCGTTAAATAGGTCTTTAAAGTAACATGTACCTCATTATTGGAATCATTAAAATCTATAAGCATTTGCTCCAGCTCATGTTGAGGATCATAGATGGCGGCAAGTACTATCTCCGTCTTTTCCTTTACCTGAGAAACGGGCAACTGCTTTATACTGACCACCTGTAGTTCCCTATCGTCAAATAAATGCACCAGGGCATACATTCCCTCCTGTCCACAGTGGATATCTACTACCTGTGAACCATTTACATTTATTTCATTCCAAGAACAAAGAGGTACTATTTTGCTCTTCTCTTCCTCTATCTCATAAAGGGTTGATAAATCAAACCCGTATATTCTGTTTTCTGCTTCATTTCCCAGATATACATCCAGCTTTTCTTTGAATAGGCGTTTCCCTAATGTCCCCTTCTGTACATTTACGGTATAAATCTCCGTCTTATATCCCGCATCTTTTTCACGCATAGAAAAGGCAACAGCCACTTCACCTGTATGCAAATGTAAAAGTCCCCGTGGCTCCCCTTCCAGAGAAACTTTTCCCTGAAAAATAATCTTCTCGTCAAAGATATAAAGATACTTACCAAACAGTAAATAAATCCTGCCCTCTGTATCCATGCAAATATCAGACATGTCCGCAAAGAGCTCCTGCCCGTCCATATATTCCGATATATTTATGCTAATTTGCAATTCTCCCTGTCTATCTAGTTCGGAAAGATGATACTCCCAGTTTTCATCATAGGATAAACAGATATAGCCATCCTGTATCTGTTCAAAATCATATGCACTTTGCCCTTGACCAAGCTCTAATACAGCATCTTCCTCTGTGTCATCGGTGAGGGAATAATATCTCACAATATTTTGCATCTCTTCCCCATTTTTTTGCAACAAACAATACACTTCTGTACCGGTAAAACAATCTGCCATGAGCCATTCATTACCACCTAACTGTAATTTTGTTTTTTCAGCTATGTACACGTAGGAATTGTCTGCATCGCTCTTAGCATTTATATCTGTGGCACTTCCACAGCTGCATAAAATGGAAAGTGATAACAATAGGGAAAGTGCTTTTAAAATATTTCTTTTCATGTTTACTCCGGTTATTCTCATTATTTATTCTCAAAAAAATCCATATAACTTTTCTTACTTAAACATACAAGGTAATACAAAAAAAAGCAATTGACTTTGTATGAACGACAGTTTTTTTGGATAAACGACAGTTTTTAAACAAATTAATCGAAACAATTTATCTATATAACTATTTTATGTCATACCATTTTTGCATTCTGCATTTTTCCATAAAAAAGTGTGTGAATAGTGCTTTGTCAACACTATATCACACACCATTCTTTTTTATTAATTCATAACATCCCCGGAGAAATTTACCTGTCACACTGTCACCGGGGCCACAAAAGCTCATCAAAAGCTCCGCATTTTCTTTTATCGTTCATCACCCATAAAGAACAATGCCACAGTTCCCGGGCCCGAATGAGAACCAACGGTAGGTCCGATATTGTTAATCACACAATTCTCAATACCGAATCTTTCTTTAATCAGATCCCGGACGTACTCTGCATCCTCGATGCAATCTCCATGACTGATAGTATAAAAATCATTCTTGTCACGGAAGCTTCCCAGCTTTTCTTCCATATAATCTACCAGAGCAGATAAGGATTTCTTACGGCCTCTTACCTTAGCAAGCAATGTCAAATGGCCCTCCGGATCCACATACAGCTTAGGCTTAATAGAAATAAGTGTACCAAGAATTGCAGAAGTCTTGCTTACACGACCGCCTCTGTGTAAATGAAACAAATCATCTACCGTAAACACATGTACAATATTCTGCTTGTGTTCTTCAATCCAAGCAGCAACCTCGTCCATGGTTTTGCCTTCTTTACGTAAATTGACTGCCTTCATTACCACCAAGCCTTCACCCAGGGATGCACACAGGGTATCCACCACCAGAATTTTCTTGTCCGGATGCTCTTCCAGCACCTCTGCCGCTGCTACTTGCACGCTATTATAGGTACCACTGAGTCCGCTGGAAAAAGCAATATACAGAATCTCGTCACATTCCTTAATTACTTCCTCAAAATAACTCTTTGCCTGATCTGGATTCACTTGGGAGGTAGTGGGCATTTTACCATTACGCATTGCATCAAAAAACTCCTTATAATCCATCTGTTTCTCCGGACCATAGGTCTCTCCATCTAAAATATAGCTCAAATGAAGGCATCCGATATCATTTTCCTCCAAATAGCTAACCGGCAAGTCCGCTGTACTGTCAGTAATAATCTTAAACATATATGTAACCTCCATATAATAGTCTAAATCTGCTAATATTTATAACCTCACAAGACAGTATACACCCTTTCAAAGCAAAATGCAACACATGATATGGTTCATGTGTTGCATTACATGGTTTTTAAAACTACTTACTTGTTGGTGGTACTTCCAAAGCCACCATTGCGGACGCCCTGGGCATCATCGTCTACGGTAATTCCGTACTCCAAGAAAATTCCTTGCACAACACCTGTGCCCGCAGCCACATCCACCGTTTTCCCTTCCTTGGAATCATTGGTCAGCTTAACAAATATATGACCTTCATTATCAGAATAAAAATAATCGCTGTCAATAATTCCAACCGTATTATTCATCTGCAAACGAAATTTAAAGCCCAAGCCGCTTCTGGGATACAGCTTTAACACCCAATCCTGCTCCATTTCCGCTCTGATTCCGGTAGGAATCTTAATGGTTGCACCTGCAGGCAGCGAAAAAGCAAAGGGTGCATAAAAATCGTATCCGGCACTACCGGTGGTGGCACGCTTAGGCAATTCCAGACTTTCATACATATCTTCCAAATCCGCCTCTGTATACTGAGGAAATTCCTCTTTCATACTATTCACAAACTGCTCCTTGCTCACCTTGTGAAACTTTGCAATTCTACGCATATTTTTCTCCATCAACCTTTTTCTATACTTCACTTACTTTTCTGTATGTACGCTTACATGTAATCGGTACAATGCAACACAGGAACCTTGGGATCAGCCTGCGCCAGTGTCTTCTTTACATCAATGACTCTTTGATTCTTGCTTCCCTTCCAACGCAGCTTTACATCCTTAAGCTCTGCTACAAATTCTCCGTCCACCACTACATCCACATATTTCATCAATGCATAATACAGAATATTCTCCCAGGAATCTCCGGTATATAACCAAATGGTTTTGTCGGGATATTTTTGCTTTATTTCTTCCATCAACTCTCTTACCGCCACACGATTGGCCGGATGAAGCGGGTCGCCACCGGAAAAGGTGATTCCCGAAATGTAACTTTTCTCTAATTGTTCAAATATTTCCTGCTTGGCGGCTTCATCAAAAAGCAGTCCGCCATCCGGGTCCCAGGTAATGGGATTCTGACATTCTTTACAGCAATGATTGCATCCGGCTACCCACAGCACTACACGTAGTCCGTCGCCATTGAACATATCATCCTTGGTTATATTATGATATCGCATTTATTGTTTCCTCTTTTCTTACATGCTACGGCGTTCCGCTATCTCTGCCATCTTGGCATCATTCAATCTGGTGTCGCCGTGAACACGGGAATAGGACAAATATCCATTCATACGGTCAATCTTGGTCAAATTACGACTACCGCACTTAGGACATACATCCATTTCCAATTCCTGATGTCCGCAATCGTCGCAATATGCCAGGGACAGATTGACACCTTCATAGAACCCCATATCCATTGCTCTGCGGATCAAGGTCTTCACTGCATCAATATTATAATCAATGGGATATTTCACGTACTGAATCTTACCTCCATTGCTCAAATCCCAGAAACGGTCTTCCAGATTCTGCTTCTGGATGGGCGTAATATCCTCCGACACATGGCAGTGAAAACTGTTGCTCACGTATTCTCTATCAGAAACACCTTCAATAATTCCATACTTCTTACGGAACTGCTTTACCTGTAATCCGCACAAATTTTCTGCAGGAGTACCATAGATAGCATATAAATTACCATCCTCTTCTTTAAACTCTGCAATTCTCTGATTAATATATTCCAATACTTCCACTGCAAACTGTCCATCTTCTACCAAAGACTTTCCGTTATACAGCTCCTGCAGCTCGTTCAATGCAGTAATACCAAAGCTGGCTGTTGCCGCTTTTAACAGTGGTTTGATCTTGTCTGTAAGCTTTAAATTGCCTCCCAGAAAACCACCTTCACAATAAGCCAGTGGATTGGTAGATGCTCTCATTTCACCCAAATATGCGTAAGTACGGATATGCAGCTGACGAATCAGATTCAAGTAATAATCCAGCACCTCATAGAAGTCTTTGCTCTCCTTTCTGGCTTTTGCCAGAATCATAGGCAAATGCAAAGATACTGCACCAATATTAAATCGTCCTACAAAAACAGGGCTGTCATTTTCATCTGCCGGATGCATACCACCTCTTTCATACCAAGGGGACAAGAATGCACGACATCCCATGGGGGAAATAATTTTGCCATACTGTTTGTACATGCTTGCCACATAGCCCTTACCGGTTAAGCTCAGCCAGTCAGGATACATGGTCTTGGCAGAACACTTCACGCCCGCTTCAAATACATCCTCCAAGGGCTTTCCGGGTCCATGGAGATTCTCATCATATAAAAAGACAATCTTAGGGAACAATACAGGCTTCTTGCATTCTTTCTTGCCCTGTCCTCTACGTCTTACATTCAGCATGGTAATAGTTGCCAATTTTGCAAAACGGCCTGTGGCGGTACCTGCAGTAACTGTAATAAAAGGATAATCACCACGGCTGCTGGCAACAGTATTAAATTTATATTCCCAGCCCTGGAAGCCCTGCTCAAACTCCTTCACCACATCCGCATAGGCCTCTGCCTCTGCGGTCTCAGGGTCAATACCCAGGCGCTGATATTTCTCCAGATTTCTCTGATAGGATTTCTCCGCATAGGGCTCTAATATTTCATCCACACTGGGTACCGTAAAGCCACCATACTGCTGGCTGGCTGCACTGAGCACGATATCACCGATAACATCAAATGCCACGTCCAGAGTCTTAGGCTCATTGTACCAGATATTACCCATTTCAAAACCACCGGTAAGTACATTTTTCACATCAAAAAGACAACAGTTCATGGTATCTCTGCGGGCAGACATATCATGCACATAAATATATCCGTCACGACAAGCCTGAATCTCTTCTGTGGTCATAAAGAATTTCTGATATAATTCCTTATTCAACTGATTAAAAATCAAGCTACGCTTGGTGGAAACCAGAGCAGAGTCCGTATTGGCATTTTCTTTATCACCTACATACATAATGGACTGACTCTTTTTATATACGTCATCCAACATGCGCACAAAATCCTGCTTATAGTTTCGATAATCACGATAGCTCTTAGCTACTACAGGTTTTACCTGCTCCAAAGCACTTTCCACAATATTGTGCATAATGGGAATAGGCACCTCATCTGTTTCCAGTTCATTTACCTTTTCTACCACATAACTGCAAATCTGCTTTTTCTCCGCATCGCTGAACTTTGTCAGGGCACGATAAGCACTCTTTCCCACGGCATCAATTACCTTCTGTACATTGAAGGCTTCTAAGCTTCCGTCTTTTTTAATTACTTTTACTTCTCTTTCAGGCTTATACATTTCGCCGTAAACCGCAGTTACATCCTGGGTGTTTTCGTTACTCATTATGTTCCTCCATTCTTCCCCTCAAAACATAGACCACACCAAATCTAGTGTATCTT
>JAFUKS010000153.1 GCA_017473445.1 Lachnospiraceae bacterium | reverse complement strand
CAGATGTCACTATTTGATGATAGGGCTTTCAACAGGCCTATTCCTGCCATAGAGCAGTTACAAGTAGCAGTAGGACAATTATGAGTAGAATGGAGAAAGCAGATGCTTCAGGTATATCAAAGTGAAGACACTATGGAGGGGATTTTTACTGCCATATATAAGATCTACGAGGATAAAAATCAGCATAAAGAATGTCGGGTGAGCATTGACGGAGAATTGTTCTTAATGGCAGAATATCAACCTGTAGAAACGGACCCGGAGCGGGCTATGAAGGTCATACGTACCATTTGGAGACGATTTGGGGCAGAAGATTATGAGACTATTTGTTATGCACTGTCTTCCCGAGACCCGGAGAAGGCTGATGCGGTATATCATGCGGTTTCTTACGGGCTGGATAGGAATGTTTCTCAGGGTCATTTATTTGATAATTTGGCGGATGCTTATCTACATAAGGTGTTTACCCTTGCCAGGGGAGCTGGTAATGAAAGCTGTCATGTAAGAGGTTTTTTGCGTTTTGAAGAGGTACAGCAAGGCTTCCTGTACGCATCCATAGGCCCCAAGAATAATATTTTGACATTCCTGATGCCTCATTTTGCGGACCGATTTCCGATGGAGAATTTTATGATTCATGATGCAGTGCGAGGGATTTTTGGTGTGCATCCGGCAGGAGAACAGTGGTATTTGGTGGATGGTGAGCTATTGCAGCAGGAGGATTTTATACCTTCTGAAGCGGAAGAGCAGTATCAGCGCCTGTTTCGTCATTTTTGCAGCACCATTGCTATTAAAGACCGTAAGAACCTAAAATTACAGCAAAATTTGCTGCCCCTGCGATTTCGGGAATATATGGTGGAGTTTGACTCCCGTTAAAGGATGGGGTATGATGAGTACAAGAAATTCCAGCAAAGGATTGTATCATGGCAGAACAGACAGAAATCATCAGAAAAGCAGCAGATAATACCAATACCAGATTGGAACTGCCCCCGGGAGAGGTACGGGTGTCAGTACGTAATCTGGTGGAGTTTGTGCTGCGACAGGGAGATATTGACAATCGCCATACCGCATCACCGGAAAATGCCATGTTAGAGGGGGGACGGATTCACCGCAAGATTCAACGGAGCATGGGAGCAGAGTATCAGGCAGAGGTGAGTTTGCGTTACACCATGCCTTGCAGTGCATATGTGTTGGTGGTGGAAGGTCGTGCAGACGGAATTATCGAGAAGGATGGCAGAGTCGTTGTTGATGAAATAAAGGGTACCTACAGAGCGGTAGAGTACATGAAAGAGCCTGTGCCGGTTCATCTTGCACAGGCTAAGTGTTATGCCTATATTTATGGATTACAACAGGGATTGGAGGAAATTGGAGTACGTCTGACTTACTGTAATCTGGAAACAGAGGAAATCCGTTATTTTCATTTTGATTATACTTTCCGGGAATTGGAGGAGTGGTATCAGGAGCTACTACGGGAATACTTAAAATGGGCTGATTATTCCTGGGAATGGAAGCAAAAAAGACAAGCTTCTATAGAGACGTTATTATTTCCTTTTGCATACAGACATGGACAGAAGGAGCTGGCAGAGCATGTATACAAGACCATTTTTCACAGGAAAAAGCTCTTTTTAGAAGCACCTACAGGGGTAGGTAAGACCATTTCTACGATTTTTCCGGCAGTAAAGGCCATGGGAAAGGGCCTGGGAGAGCGGATATTTTATCTGACAGCCAAGACGATTACCAGAACAGTGGCTGAGGAAACCTTTCAATTATTGCGTGATAAGGGGCTTCGTTTTAAGAGTGTGGTGCTTACTGCAAAGGAAAAAATTTGTTTCATGGAGGAAGCAGAATGTAATCCGGAGTACTGTCTTTATGCCAAGGGACATTTTGATAGAGTAAATGCCGCCATGTATGATTTATTGACCCATGAGGAAAGCTTTAGCCGGGAAAAAATCGAGGAATATGCTTTGAAACATCAGGTATGTCCTTTTGAATTTTGTCTGGACATGAGCCTTTTTGCAGACGCGGTGATAGGAGATTATAATTATTTATTTGATCCCCATGTATATTTGAAAAGATTTTTTGCTGAAGGAAACAGAGGAGAGCATTTGTTTCTAATAGATGAAGCACATAATTTATTAGACCGGGGAAGGGAAATGTATAGCGCTGTTCTGAAAAAGGAAGAATTCCTGGAACAACGCAGGTTGATAAAGATGACAATTGCGTCAGAAATATCCGGGAAACCCAGTAAAAATCAGGTTTCTGGACAATTGACATTGGAAATGACGGAAGATAAGACGGAAGTGTCAGCAGAACATTTGGGGGAATTGAATAACACTGGTTTGGAAATTCCCTCAGAAAAAAACACCAAAAAGAAACAGACGCGGGGACGTAGCCGCTTTGTGAGAAAAGGTTATGGAGACCGTTTGATTCACTTTTTGGAGACCTGTAACAAAGTGATGCTTGCCATGAAAAGGGAATGTAGTGATTATCAGATGTTGCATGAATTGGATGAGCTGGTAAAACCATTAATTCGCTTGAACGGGTTGCTGGAGGAATATTTGGCAGAGCAGGAGGAAGTGCCGCTGGAAATACGTCCGCAGCTTTTAGAGTTTTATTTTACGGTGAGTCATTTCCTGGATATCTATGAACGAGTGGATGAGCATTATGTAAAGTATTCAGAGCTTTCGGAGGATGGTACCTTTTTTGTGAAGCTTTTTTGTGTGGATCCCAGCAAGAATTTGCAGGAGTGCATGCAACGGGGACGCAGCAGTATCCTGTTTTCGGCGACTTTTTTACCTATACAATATTATAAGGCACTGCTGGGAGGAGAGGCAGAGGATTATGAGGTGTATGCCCAGTCTGTTTTTGCTCCGGAGAAACGAGGACTGTTTATTGCAGGAGATGTAACCAGTAAATATACCCGAAGGTCAGAAGAAGAGTATTTAAATATCGCATGTTATATAAAGGAAATAGTTAGTGGTAAGGCAGGAAATTATATGGTTTTTTGCCCTTCTTATCAATTTTTACGGACAGTATATGAGAAATTCACCCAGTACTATATGGGAGATTTGGAATGCCTGATGCAACAGGAATTTATGAAAGAAGAAGAGAGAGAGGAGTTTTTAGACCGTTTCAAGGCAGGTTCCGGCGGAACACTAATCGGATTTTGTGTATTGGGAGGAATATTCAGCGAGGGAATTGATCTAAAAAATGACAGTCTCATAGGAAGTATCATTGTGGGTACCGGTATTCCGCAAGTGTGCGTGGAACGACAGATTTTAAAACAATATTTCGATGGTCAGGGAGAAAACGGTTTTGATTATGCGTACCGTTTTCCGGGCTTAAATAAGGTATTGCAGGCCGGCGGGCGTGTTATACGTACTGCTGAGGATATTGGTGTGGTCGCCCTATTGGACGAACGCTTTAGGCAGGGGGCATATCAAAGATTTTTTCCCAGAGAATGGTCCGGTTTTGTGCCGGTAAATCGGATGGATGTTAGGGAAAAGGTGCATAGTTTTTGGAAGAATTGGAATATTAAAGGAGAAGAGGAAATGCTGACGGGATTACCGGAAGAGATTGTGGATAAACACATGAAAGAATGACGTCAGTGCAAATCCAATCTGACAAGGGCAGATTTTATAAAGTGACACATGTGTAAATGTGGATAACTATGTGGATTTGGTGGATTTCTGAAGGATTTTCCACAAAAAACTGACACATAGTACGGTAAAAAATCTGCAAGAACTTGCAAATATCGCACAATAAGAGAGAAAAAGCCGGGGTACAGACCGGATTGGTCAATTACAAAAGATACTATATTAAAATATGATTTTGTGGTATGATTTGTATTATCCCATTTTAAGGAGGAGAAAGATGAAAAAATTATTCAAGGGCATTGTTTTATTGGCGGTTATAGCTGCAGTGGCATATTTTGGCTGGAATTGGTGGGCAAGTAAGAATGAAAATATACCACCGGTGGACGAGCTGGTACAGCATATTACCGGAAAGGTTTCCTTTGGGGATACGGAAGAGGATGCAGGAACGGGACTTGGTGTAAAGGATGTTATGAATCTGCTGGGCAATGAAAAGGTTCAGGAAGTTCTGGGGGAAGTGGATATAAAGGAAGTGCTTGGCAGCCTGGTAAGCGGTGACGGAGAGGCACTGAGTGGTCTTAAGGATAAACTGGAGAATATTTCGTTAGAGGACTTGGCAGACATGGGGGTATATGATATAGATGAACAATCTATGTTTGAAGCCGCTCAGACAATCCATACGGAGGAATTAGTAAATGTAGATTTGGGTGATACGATTTCTGTATTGGATTTAAATATGGGGGGCGGTGTGCTGAAACTGACCCGGTCAGGAGATGCTCATTTTTACTTATCCGGAAAGGATTATGGGAAAATGCAATATGTATTGGAAAACGGTATCCTCAAGCTGGTGGTAGCCAAGAGCAGCGGAGATGTGCAGTCTCTGATAGAGGGGCAGATGGAATTGGCTGTTCCGGAGGGTGTTAATTTTAAGGAAGTAAGTATGGAAGTGGCTGCGGGTGCAGTAAGTATTGATCGTCTTGGGGCAGAGCAATTTCAATTGAATCTGAGCATGGGTAATGTGAGCATTGGTCAGCTTAATGTGGATGATGCGGATATGAATGTAAGCATGGGCAATTTAGAAGTGAATCTGGAAGGCGGACAATCAGATTATGACTATAAGGTATCCGGTGCCATGGGCAAAATTTTACTGGGTGATACCGAGTATTCCGGCGCCGCATCCGGTGAGAAACTGGACAATGGCACCGGTAGAACGGTTGATGTGGAGTGTTCCATTGGAAATGTTACCGTTGGATTTACCCGCTAAGTTTATAGCAGGCTTTTTAGGCAGGCTTCGAAATACAAGCCTTCCTGTGGGGGAATATTTGCTGCGATACTGGTAGCAATACATAATGAAACGAATTGGGAGGCCGTATCTACGGCCTCTTTTATTGTGCGTCCCTGCATCAGACTGCCGGTCAATACAGCACCGAAGGCATCTCCGGTGCCATGTCTGGAGGGTCCTGTAATTTCCACCGGGTGAAGGCTTAAATGCTTTTTTTCAAAAATGCCGTTGGATATCCCCCCTTCAAAGGGAATACCGGTAAGTACAATGGCAGCATCTGTAAGGGTAGAAAGCTTATGGCACAATGCTTCCGTAAATTCATAGGAGATGCTTGGGGTTTGGACCTCTGTCCCGTAAAAGGGATAAGGGGTATTGGTTAAAAGGCAAGCTTCCGTCAGATTCGGTAGAATTACATGGGCATGGGGAAGCAGTTCCCTAAGCCGCAGGCAATGTTCCGGCGTGGTGGCACGGTAAAGCTTTCCTCGGTCCCCCATTACAGGGTCTAAAATCACCAGAGGGGGATGGAAGTCCCTGATAAAGTCTAAAACATAATCTACCTGGGCTGCCTCGCCCAGATACCCGCAATATAATCCGTCAAAAGTAGCCTGATTTTCTTTCCAGGCCCGGGCGTAGGGGGCCATATGCTCTGTAAAGGAAGAAAAATGGCAGGCAGGAAAGCCCAGGTGATTGGATAAGATTGCGGTAGGAAGGGGGCTCACCGTAATCCCCATAGTGCTGATAATGGGTAAAGCCACTGCTGTAGAGCAGTGGCCATAGCCTGCAAAAGAGTTTATGAATGCTAATTTTTTAGGATACATTATTTCTTGTTTATTCATGGAGAATCCTCTCTGTGGTTTTATTCTTCAGGAATTTCGGTATCAGCCTCGGACTCTTTGGTGACCTTTTCCGGTGAAAGCGTCACAAACAGCCCGGATTTCTTTAGGGCAGGACGCAGGGCCAAATAGATGAGGGAGGCCAGGGCCACTGCCAATATAGCATTGACAGAAGTGGTCAAAGCACTCATTTTAGCCAAAGCAGATGCCAAATCCTGGGGAATTCCCAACAGATACATCTTGTAGAAATATCCTACAATGGGGTCTGCAATAATATTAAAAAGCAT
>JAFUKS010000152.1 GCA_017473445.1 Lachnospiraceae bacterium | reverse complement strand
TACCTGTGCAGAAAGCTTTGGAGAGGATGCTACAGCAGTATTTAATATGCTTTCCGGTTATTCCGAGCCCTTGTTCTGGAACAAGTTGGCTGTGGCTCCCTTGTGGTTGAAGAACAGATTTTTGCATTTGATTGAGAGAGAAGCAAATTATGCTTTGGAGGGGAAACCTGCCCGGATTATTGCCAAGATGAACTCCTTATGTGATAAGGATGTGATTGCTGCCCTTTATCAGGCCAGCACAGCAGGGGTAAAGATTGATTTGATTATCCGCGGTATTTGTTGTCTGCGGGTGGGAATTCCCGGAGTCAGTGAGAATATTACTGTCCGTTCCATCGTGGGTAATTTCCTGGAACATAGCCGTATCTTTTATTTTGAAAATGATGAACACCCGGAGATTTACGCCGGTAGTGCAGACTGGATGCCCAGAAATCTGGAGCGCAGAGTAGAGATTTTATTCCCGGTGGATGGTGCGAAGCAAAAAGAAGCATTATTGCATATCCTGGAGTGCCAGCTGAAGGACAATGTAAAGGCATCCATTCTACAGCCTGATGGTATCTATGGAAAACAGGACAAACGGGGGAAGGCTTCTTACAGCTCCCAGGATGCTTTTTGTAAGGAAGCTATATCAGAGGCCAAGGCTGCCATAAAGGAAGCTCAGCCGGACAGCAGGACTTTTGTGCCCAGAGTACATCATGAGTAAGGCTGTGGCATACAAATTCACAGAATGGAGACAAGATGAAAATTATACTGGCATCAGCATCCCCCAGACGGCGGGAACTGCTGACACAAATCGGATTAGAATTTGAGATTATTACCGCTGATGTGGAGGAACATTCTGATAGCCGAGAGCCGGCACAGGTGGTAATGGATTTATCTGCATTAAAGGCGGAAGCAGTGCTGGCACAAATGGCACAGCAGGGATTATTGCAGACAGAAGATGTGCTGGTTTTGGGAGCAGATACCATTGTATCCTGTGACGGCCGGATATTAGGGAAACCCAAGGATGAGCAGGAGGCAATATCCATGCTGGAGCGGTTGCAGGACCGGGGACATCAGGTATATACAGGAATGACCTTATTGTACCGCAGGGCCGGTGAGAGTCAGCCCGTGAAAAAACAGTTTTTTGAGGAAACGGAAGTTTTCTTTTATCCCATGAACAGGACAGAGATAGAGGACTATGTAGCCTCCAAGGATCCCATGGACAAAGCCGGGAGCTATGGTATTCAAGGTTTTTGTGCCCGTTATATTAAAGGAATCCAGGGGGATTATAACAATGTGGTAGGCCTGCCTGTGGGTAGGTTATACCAGGAGATGAAAGGGTTGTTGGGTGATGAGGAAGGCAGTAATATTTGATTTGGACGGTACCTTGTCCGATTCTATTATGAGTATCAAAAACAGCTGTGATGCGGCTTTGGTACCCTTAGGGTTTGGCCCTTATACAGTGGAGCAGTACAAATATTTTGTAGGTGACGGTGCTGCCAATTTGGTAAAGCGGGCTTTAAAGGTCGGCGGAGATGAGCAGTTGCTTCATTTTGAAGAGGGTTTCAGACGTTATCGGGAGATTTTTGCAGACCATTGTATGGATGGGGTGCATCCCTATGAGGGTATCCGAGAACTACTGGCAGCCTTAAAGGAAAAGGGTTTGCAGATAGCCGTATTATCCAATAAGCCCCATCAGGAGACCATCCGTGTCATTGAGACACTCTTTGGTAAGGAATTATTTGATGTAATTCAGGGGCAAAAGCCCGATGTGGCGATTAAACCCAGCCCGGAAGGAGTATTTCTGATATTGGAACAGTTGGGAATCCTGCATAATGCCCAGCCCTCTTTGGAGGAGGTGCAGGGAATGGCGGAGCAATTGCTCTATGTAGGCGACACCGGCACGGATATGCAGACCGGTAAGGGTGCAGGAGCCTTTACGGTAGGCTGTCTTTGGGGATTTCGGGAGCGGCAGGAGCTGGAAGCAAATCACGCAGATGCAATTATAGAAAATCCCTTACAATTACTTGACTATATAGACTAATCATATTATGATTGGTAACGTAGAAATTGAAAGAAGGAGGTCTGGCGTATGCACGAATTTGATGATGCGGTACTGGAATGTTTTTTGGAAAACCAGCTGCAGCTGTTTCCTGAAAAGGTGGCAGAGACACCTGAGGAAGCAGAAGAGTTCCTGATGGATTGCATGGCAGTAGTTGTGGATTCTGTGGACGAGGTAATCGAATTCTTCGAGGAGGAAGGCATCGATATGGACGGCGCTGACGGAGAGGATATTCTGGATGCGGACGAAGTATTTGACATAGGCGATGGCAGATACCTGATTGTGGAAGGCTGATCTGTGAAGGAGAGTTGTGAAGACTTTCCATATAGTAGAATAAAGCATAAAAGGCAGGGTCCTATTGGACGCTGCCTTTAGCATTTTTTAAGCGAATAATAAAAATAAATCCAAGAAGTAGAAATATGGCTGACAATAACAGTATAAGAGTTAATAGGGATGCACTATATGCACCAATGCTACCTACTTCTAAATAGTAGAAAAGGATGGTATCACGGGTTTCTTCATCCATGGTATCCCAGTCCAGATATTCCTTTAATATAAGAATGCTGTCCTCATCCATGGGCTTGATAGTACCTTTTACGATATATTTGGCATTTTCAAGATTGGCACTATCCTCAGCACCCTTCAAATAATCCATGGATGCAGTCAGTAAGGCTTCTGCCGGCTCCATATCTGCCTTTTTTACACGCAGTCCCATGTAGTAGAAATCCCCGGCGTCAATCAGATATTCTCTTGCTTTTATAGCTCCGTCCTGGCTTTCATCACAATAATAATCATAGATGCCGTGGATTGTGCCGGATACATAGGCCCGGTTGAAATCAGGTTCGGTGATTTGGGCATAATCGTAGTTATCCAAATCCTGTGGTCCCTGCATCAGCATCAGTAGGGAGGGCAGTGACAGACACAATCCTGCAATACTTAAGGCAAAAAATAAAAGGGCGATGACAAGATTGCTTTTTTGTCTTTTCATCTTGGGTGTTTTCATTAATAAAGGTCCTCCTAATGATAGATAGTTTTATTATACTATTTTATGGCAAAAGTGCAAGGTGAAGCGGGAAAGGAGTTTTTGGAGGGCATCTTAAGCACGTATGGCTTTAAGCTTATCCAATATATCATAGGGAACAAAAAGCTTTCCGTATCCCACAGCCAAATCCAGTCCCGGTTTATTGCTACCATGAAAGTCAGAACCACCGCTAAGCAGCAAATTATATTTTTCTGCCAGTCGGCGAATTTGTCGTTCCTCCGCAGGTGCGTAGGTACTATAAATCGCTTCTATGCCAATCAGTCCGGCGGCCTTCAGCTGCACTACCAGTTCCTCCAGCCGGGCATCGCTTAAATGATACAGAATGGGATGAGCCAGTATGGGGATGCCCCCGGCCTCCAGTATTAGACTGATTGCCTGTTCCGGTGTCACCTTTTCCCGGGGAATATAATGGGGGGAGTAGTCACCGATATATCGTTCAAAGGCCTCTGCCATGCTTTTAATATATCCCTTTTCCAGCATATATTTGGCATAATGTGCCCGGGTAATCACCGCCCCCGGAAACCGTTCCAATAATTTTTCGTAGGTAATATCCATGCCGATTCCCTGAAGGCTTTTACACATCTTTTCATTTCTTACATTTCTGGACTCCACAAAATCCCGCAGATGCTGTTCAAAGGAAGGGGTGTGTATATCAATATAGAGTCCCACAATGTGCACATCCTTGCCCTGATACTCAGTGGAAAATTCAATGCCCGGAATTACCTCCGGTACCATAGGAGGCATTGCTCCGGAAGTAGCACCGTTGCAATCAGAGGTTTTGACATTTGTTGCAGAACCCTTTATGTCATATGGAAGACATAGCTCCCTGGCATACTCCATTGCTTCTTCTATGCCGTCTACTGTGTCATGGTCTGTCAGTGCAAAAGCACTTAAGCCCTTTTCCATGGCATAATTCACCAGCTCTTGGGGTGTATATGTGCCGTCTGATTTGGTCGAGTGTACATGTAAATCTACAAATCTGGTATCTAACATAATAAATTCCTTTCTGTGTTTGTTTTTACGGTTCCTCAAAGGGTGTTGCAAAGGAAATGCAGAAGACAGGTATGGGAAATGAAAAAGAAAATCGCATCTGAAGCCAACATGAAATGGCGATGCCATAGCTATATACTACAACATCGCCATCAAAATTGCAAATGAACGGTTTAATTATCGTCCTCGGTTTTATTGGCAGTAAATACAGTACGCTTTCTAGCCATTTCATCGCTGGCAAGATACTCATCGTAGGTGGTAATCTTATCAATCATACTACCGTTAGGTAGAATCTCCATGATACGGTTGGCAGTGGTCTGTACAAACTGATGGTCATGGCAGGAGAATAAAGCTACGCCGCCAAACTTAATCAGACCATTGTTCAAAGCAGTAATAGACTCCATGTCTAGGTGGTTAGTAGGCTCGTCAAAGATTAAGCAGTTGGCACCGCTGATCATCATCTTAGATAATAAGCAACGCACCTTCTCACCACCGGAGAGAACCTTTACCTTTTTCACGCCATCTTCACCGGCAAAGAGCATACGTCCCAGGAAACCACGTACATAGGTTACATCCTTTACGGGGGAGTAGCCGGTAAGCCAGTCTACGATGGTCAAGTCATTGTCGAATTCCTCTGTATTATCCTTGGGGAAGTACGCCTGGGAGGTGGTCACACCCCATTTGAAGCTACCCTCATCGGGCTCAAGCTCGCCCACCAGAATCTGGAACAGAGTGGTTTTTGCCAATTCATTGCCGCCTACAAAGGCAATCTTATCATCATGTCCTACCACAAAGGAGATATCGTCCAGTACCTTTTCGCCATTAATAGTCTTGGACAGATGCTCTACAGTCAGCACCTCATTACCGATTTCACGCTCAGGACGGAAATCAATGTAGGGATACTTTCTACTGGAGGGTTTGATTTCATCCAGTT
>JAFUKS010000151.1 GCA_017473445.1 Lachnospiraceae bacterium | reverse complement strand
GGTAATCACAGGACTGGTAGCGGGCTTGATAACACCGTCTTCAATCTGGCCCCAGATTCTTAAGGGCTCCTTCTCGCTCTTTTCTTCCTCACCACCGATATAAGGGATGATATTCTCAACCATTTCAGGCCAATCCTTAAAGGTCTTACCTGCACCGGAAATTGCCTGATAAGTGGTAGCTACTACCTCATAAGGCTCAAATTCCTTCCAAGCAGTTAATACGGGAGCATAGCTCTGGATGGAGCAATTGGGCTTTACTGCCACGAAACCTCTGGTGGTACCCAGACGCTTCTTCTGGAAATCAATGACTCTCATATGCTCAGGATTTATCTCAGGCACTACCATGGGTACGTCGGGAGTCCATCTGTGAGCACTGTTGTTGGATACAACAGGAGTCTCAGTCTTTGCGTAATCTTCCTCAATCTTCTTAATTTCGTCCTTGGTCATGTCCACTGCACTGAATACGAAATCTACTTCGGAAGCAACCTTTTCTACTTCATTTACATTCATAACAACAATATTTTTAACAGCTTCAGGCATGGGAGTGGTCATTTTCCAACGGTCACCTACTGCTTCAGCATAGGTCTTGCCTGCAGAACGGGGACTTGCTGCAATGGTGGTCACCTCAAACCAAGGATGGTTCTCCAATAATGCAATAAATCTCTGGCCTACCATACCGGTTCCGCCTAAAATACCAACTTTTAACTTTTCGCTCATAACTATCGTCTCCTCACTCTATGCTGTCCGTCTGTCGCGAACAACTGTCTTTGTTGGAAATATATTACTTGATATTTCAGAAAAAAACAATAACAATATCGTGGTTTTTTTATACAATTCCAACCCGCTTTTTGTCTAATTTTAACAATGCACCTGCTGGCCAATTACATTTCAGCGGATAAAACAGGACTATGAACCAAATAATTGCGATTTATACGGATGACTTCCTTCATCGCATCCATACCGGGCGCACCAATGGTCAGACGTTTCTCCACGCAGGTTTCCAATGATACTGCATCAAAAATATCTTCTTCAAAAATATCACTGATAGACTTCAGCTGTTCTAAAGAAAGCTTATCAATGGCAGTATTCTGCTCGATACAATACAATACAAGCCGCCCGATAATGCCGTGGGCATCACGGAAAGGCACTCCCTTATTTACCAGATAATCAGCCGCATCGGTGGCATTGGTAAAGCCATTCATGGCACTATCAGCCATACGCTCTTTGCGGAATCTCATGGTACGGATCATGCCGGTGAAAAGCTCCAGACAATCCTTTACAGTATCCATGGCATCGAAAGCCATCTCTTTGTCTTCCTGCATATCCTTATTATATGCCAAAGGAAGCCCTTTCATGGTGGTTAATAGGGACATCAATGCACCATAAACACGTCCTGTCTTGCCTCTTACCAATTCTGCAATGTCAGGATTCTTCTTCTGGGGCATAATACTGCTTCCGGTGGAATAAGCATCATCAATTTCCACAAACTGGTATTCGTTGGAATTCCAGATAATTACTTCCTCACTGAAGCGGCTTAAATGCATCATAATGGTAGACAATGCTGCTAAAAATTCAATCAGATAATCTCTGTCAGCCACAGAATCCATGCTATTCAGGGTAGGGCCTGTAAAGCCTAACAGCTCCGCAGTATATGCTCTGTCTAAAGGATAGGTAGTACCTGCCAAGGCACCGGCACCCAAAGGGCAATAATTCATACGTTCAAAAATATCTGCCATACGTTGACGGTCTCTTTTGAACATCTCAAAATAAGCACCGTAATGATGGGCCAAAGTGGTAGGCTGGGCCTTTTGCAGATGGGTGAAGCCAGGCATGTAGGTATCCAAATTCTCCTTCATGGTATCCAGTAATACCTGTAACAGCTCTGCCAATAATCCATCCACCTCAGCTACCTGCTTCCTGGTATATAATCTCATATCCAGAGCCACCTGATCATTACGGCTACGGCCGGTGTGTAACTTTTTGCCTGCATCACCAATACGGTCAATCAGATTGGCTTCTACAAAACTATGTATATCTTCATATTTGGAATCAATCAACAGATTGCCTGACTCCACATCCTGCAAAATACCACTTAAGCCCTTTAAAATATCATCTCGTTCCGCTTCTGTTAGTATTCCCTGTTTTGCCAGCATTTTCACATG
>JAFUKS010000150.1 GCA_017473445.1 Lachnospiraceae bacterium | reverse complement strand
CCGGGAACCATAAGACTCTTTAAGAATTTTACAGCTTCCTCCCAGCTGTACTCCTCTTTCTCAGAAGTACGCATATTGGTAAGAGTCAATGCCCTGTCTAAACTCTTCACAGAAAGCATCATTCGGCCCACGCCCATTATTCTGATGCTGTATATCTTCTCGCCATCCGGTGCTAATGTTTCCTGGACTGCTGCCGGGTCATTCACAGCAAAGAACAGTTTCCCGTACAGGTCTGTATCTTCCCTTCCCAGCTGGTGCAGTACCTTATAGAGGTTATTGTCCATCTCCTTCTGTTCCCGGTCCTCGCCCTCCAGAAGTACCTCTAAATCAGTCACAGCATTCTCAGCATCATATTCCTCTCTAATGGCCTGTATCTCACTCTTGGTAAAGTCGGGAGAGAGCTCTGCATTAATCTCATCCGGCAACTGAAGCATGATAGTAAGCTTTGCATGGCCGAACCCTTGGAAGTGTTCCTTCAATCTGTCAGAGTAACCGCCCTCCGAAAACCTGTCATTGATATTGATAAATCGGGACACCTGAGACTTATCAATGTTATATTCTGCCTGTGCAAACTCATACACATTTGCATATCCGGACTCTTTTAGGACGTCCGTATCCTTTGCCACCTTAAGCAGGTATCCAATTCTTACAAATCCCTCTGTGGTTTTTCTAAGCTCAGTATCCAGTTCCTGCTTATATTCCTGATATGTTCCAAACTTCATTAAATCCATCATATGGCCGCCTCCATAAAATCTTCCATAAGTCCCTCAAGGACTCTGGTATTATTCTTTGCCTTTAGTTCCTCAATGTTGTGTTCTCGCTTTATCGCACTGATTGCCGCATATTTTCGGTCATTTTCTGTCAGACGTTTTTTAATGACCTTCTGCCATTCCCGCAAAAACGGCTTGATTTCCTCAATGTTGGGTTCTTCGTCCAAGTATCCACGGTGTTGTCTGATTGTGCCACTGGGTTCCACCTCTATTGTGTAATATGGCACTTTCGGGTCATTAGTCTTTCTTAAGAATAAAATATAGGTCTCTCTCTGCATAATCCGGTCAAAATATCTGTCTGTAGATCCAGCACAGTGATGTAGCGCCTGTCCTTCTGCAACAATCTCAATCAGTCTTTTGGGCACCTTGATAATATAATTCTCATTCTGATACTCATATTTGTCCTTAATCTCTTTGAGAATATCTTCTGCTCCTGGGAATTTATCCCGCATTCTTTTTGCCTCTGCTGCCCTCTGCCTTGCATCCCTTTTCATTTCTGCAAGCATCTGCTGCCGACGAATCTCTTCTACGCATTCATCATGTCGACGTTTTAATTCTCTGGGGCGGTACATCATTTCATCGTCAGTTTTCTTGTTTAGGGTTTTCAGCATATCCAAGTAATCGCTCCACTGGCTCAGAATTTGTCTGGCCGTTTTGGTTCTATAACATTCCGCCTGCTGCCGGTTGACATAATTCATAATCTGCTGAAGGCTCATTTTCTCCTTTATGAAGTTTACGTCCGACTGTGTGATGTCATTTTTACTTAACCACTCTAATACTTCTTGTGATAGTTTCTGACCTTCTGCGATGCTCCAGCACATCCACAAAACCATCTCTTCTCCGCCGTCCACATCTCGGATGCGGTTAATAATCTGTCTGTCATGGATCCCGAATATTTCTTCGATATTCTCACCATTTATGCATAATCTGCCACAGTATTGATGGGACCAATAGCTTACTTTTTCCGCCGTATCCCTCAACAGCCGATTGAATCTGCCCTTAAAAAGATACTCTACAACTCCGACCATCCTTTTATCATTCTGGTTGACCAACAGTCTGTTATAATTCACTTTCTTACCGACTGCTGCCATCTGAGTAAATATTCTTCCCCATACTGCATATGCAGTATCTTCCAACGCCTCCTCAATACCATCAGGATAGAGGTACCCTTCATATTCTCCACGCTTACAAGGATTGCTCTTGTTATCAAAGTAACTGTACTCGTAATCCCTAGTACCGTGGTCCCAGGCTCCGTCCTGACTATATTGGTTATAGAATATCTCTGCGCTGTACTTAGGAAGTGTCGATACATGATACAGCATTATTCTTACGGCTTCGTTAATTCTGATTTTCCGGCCACTCCCATCCCACAAGATTTTCGCATCAAAATGTCTGTATACACTCATCCGGGCATCTAATTTTTGAAGCTGTGAGAAATGTGTCAGAATTTTCATTTCCTGCACCCGTTTTTTTGCCTGTACCACCTTTTTGCAGCGTGGGCATATCACCATGTCATTGTGTCGGATTTTCTTTCCCTTATCAGTCCGCTTCAGGTTTTTCTCGTCATATTTCTTCTGACAATTTGAGCAATGCCATTTAGAATCCTCTTTATCATAGAACGCATAATCCAATGCCCCTTCCAATTTCCAAATCCAATCATGGGCATCTTCCGGCATCGGCGGAACCATATCCATTTTGTCTTGTACCCTCATTCTACGGTTTTCTTCTGTCTTTTCCCTCATATTCTGCTTATATTCCTGTTCTGCACTATTAATGAGGTCAAAAGCATTTGTTTTCCAAGGTATCTTTTTCATTAATGCACTCTCCACGATTTTCTTTTGCTCAGGAGTATCAAACACAAGCCGATTTTTATCATCATGCCAATAATATCCGTACCAGCCCATATCCAATCCAAGAAGACACCCAAACTTCCATACTTTCCAGTCTTTTTCTTTTTCCCTGTATTGGGCGTATTCTCCTGTGATTGTATTAAGAGCATGTCTGCCTCGCAGTTCACCATTTTTATACACATTCAGGATAAGAACACAATCCATCGTCTGCACGGTTGTAATGTACTCGCCCTTCTGAGTCGGTTGCACCGGTGCAATTTTCTCAATCGCCTTCCTTTTCACCGTTTACCTCCTTTAACTGTCTATTTTCATCTATCGTGTACCATTTTCCTGCCTGCTGCTGTAATACCACAAACAGCTTTGCACTTGTAATACGACCTCTCTCCGGTTCCAAAATCACTCCCAGAACAGCACCTTCTACGCCTTTAACCTTTGGATGAGCACCTCTGGCAATTGCAATATAATCTTTACTTAGTCCCTCAGCCTCATTCTCAGTTACCAGAATCCCTCTTCTCGACTGCTGCCACTTATCTCTCATAGGGTGCTGAATGATATATGCCATACCGTATCCTGCAAGTTCCTTTATGGACAATTCTTTAAGCAACGTAAGTTCCGTGCATGCAATCCGCTCCTGTCCATCCTCATCTATACTTCCTGCCGCCTCTACTTGGAAATATCTGTTATCAGACTGAAGAGGATAATATCCCAGGCATTCAAACGGATTCTCGCAACAGTGAAAGCCATTTCTGACTGTTTTACTGCTTTCCTCTGTAAAGGTTTTTCCTACTTCAAATTGGTACATTCCTCGCCCTAGTCTTGCCGACAAATCCTTCGTGAATCCTTTGTACGCAATCATCACGCCTCCTATCAGAGATAATATGCTTTCGCAAGCTATCTTCTGGTCTTCTTATCCGGGATGCCGATGGAAAACTCATGATTTCCAATGATACTCTTAATCTTTCCGGCTTTTTCAACAATACGCTTGTCCACCACTGCCCTATTCTCGTATCCGGTCTCTGCTGTCTTTGCAATATATCCGGCAAGATCCTTACCTTTTCTCCGCACAGCTTCTGCAAAATCCTCATCCTCGGTGCACATGATTCTGAGCTCATCCACCCAATCCTGAAGCACACCTTTCAGCTTCAGGTCCTCACTTTCCACCTTCAGCTTGCCGACTGCTGCCATGAGTGGCGTTGCCAGCTCATCCGTGCATCCGTCCATATAGTCATCCGCATCCTCTTTATCAATGCCGTTTTCCTCTGCAATGGCATAAATAGCCGCTTCATCACCTTCCTTGAACTGGGCGGCTGCTGCCCGGTTCAGTTCCTCTGCAGAATCAAATTCACCAAACTTATCAAACATCCTTCATCCTCCTAATTATCCCAGCAGAAAATACAATATCCTTCTGCCAATCCATATTGCGGTACGTTCCGCAGTACATAAGTTATTCTCAGTGGACGACTCACAGCACCGGTATAGCCAGTCTCAGGCGTCCACTCCATCAAAATCACTGTATCTCCGGTCTGAACGTCTCTGTCATCCACCCGTATCTCAAAATTCTTCCGACAGGCACACACATTCAGGAAATACTCCGGCAGGGTCTTTAACCGGTGTGTCACACTATCCCTTTTCGCCACGGTGTTCTTCCTCCTTCTCCCGTATTGTTCTAGCCATCCATTCCCGGTAGGAATGATGCTTTTTGACATGGACCTGAACTTCGTGTCCATTCAGTAAAGATTGAATGGAACGCCACTTTTCAGCATCCTCCACAAGTTCATTTTTGGCATTCCGCCAACCGTTATTTTTCCACCCTTCTGCCCATCCGTTTTGGAGGACTGCTGCCACGTAGGAATCTTCCATGTAGATTTCCAGCTGACATGGCTGGTTTAGTCGTTTCAGTGCCGCTTCCAGAGCCATCAACGTAGCCTTATGTTCCGTAGTGTTCTCCAGATACTCGCTATTGCCTGCATCTGCACTGCCACGGTTTGTCTGGGTAGCTATGATATACATGTATAGCCCGTCCCGGGGCTTAGGACCCTTTATGCCGGTATCTATGTAGATTTCTACCGTCCGCATCGATACCACCCTCCTTTCTCAGCGTGTAATATTGGTACGGTCTGCCGGTGAATGGATTGAATCCGTTTACCAGGGACTCCGGTACCAGTTTCCATCCTTTGGGCGGTACCGGCTCCATCTTCCATCCATTAGCACGTACCTTTTCCTCCTGCACCACCGGCCGGATCATATTACGGCTTATCATGTAGCTGAGTTTCTCTGCTGTCTGTCCTGCCTCGATACGTTGGGAAGTTTCCTTCACGATATACTCTGCCAGTTGCTGATACTCTCCGGTATCATCCATGGGAGAAAAATATGCACGTCCTCTGGTCCAGTGTTTCCTGATAAGCTCTGCAGTACTGTTCTCCTTGTCATGCTTATCATTAACAATCATGTGCCAATGAACCGCTCCCCGTTCTCCTACCTCACAGGTAATGATATATTTCAGCTCCCATCCTCGCTTCTTGTACTCCTTGCGGAGATTATCACGAAACAAGCGGATTACCTGCACCGCCTCCTCCACGGATGGACGCAGTTCCTTCTTGCAGGTCAGCGTGACATGCCAGTCTCCCGGGCCGAAATTCAGCTCCATGGTCCTGCGGAGCTCCCGGCACTTCCTCCAGTGGTTCTGCTTGGCCATCTCCTCCGGAGTTTTTCTTCTCTTGGGCTCCCGGGACATCCCCGGGGCACCATATCTCCCCGAGTAATGTTTCTCTACTTCCATACGGTCACGAATGTGACACGTCTTTTTGATGTACAAATATTCCTCCTCCAATCGCTAAGTTTAATATCCTAATCGAGGTTTCCCAAAGCCCTTGCCATTCTATCAAAATCGGCGTTTGGGACTTTGGGGGATTCTCATCTTATTTGCAGGATTCACCCTCCCTTAAATCTGTTCCGGTTCCGTTCTGGGTACCGGGGCTGCGGATGAAGGTACTGCGGCGGCTGACCAAACCGTCTGTAGCTTTCCTCCTCATATGTCTTGTGATTTTTAAAGATACACCTCTCATATACATCCTGGACCATTTCCTCCGGAAAAAGTCCTTCTATAGGCTCCTGCTCTTGCCTGGAGCCAAAGAGCTGCGTCTTAATATCTTCCGGTACTCCCATGAACTCTGCTACCCTAATTGCAGTATCATATATGTACTTAGCTCTGGCCCATTCTCGATTCGAATAAGCTGTTCTAAATGCCTCCGGGAGCTCCAGAAGCTTCTGTATGTACTGATTTTCCATTCATTTCCTCCAAAAAAGGTTTAAAAAAGAAAGCCTGTGTTGACAGTCTTTTCCAACGAATGCTATAATAGATATACAAATAGCATAGTGATGTGTTATTGATAGACCCGATGCTCGCCAAAGCCTTAAGGGTCTATTTTTTTGTCTTTTTCAACTTCTCTGGCCGATACCGCCATCAGTGCCAGACCGACAATTGTCATTACCGCCGGTACCAGCACAGGATCACTGTCCATGGCACTGGCTCCGATAAAGAACATCATCAGTCCGGTGCCGCCTATCAGCTTGTCCATGTTTTCTCTCCTCTCTCCCGTGCCCTCTACGTGGCGCACAGCAGGGGGTACTGTGCGCCCGTTTCACATTAAAAAGGGGACCCAAATGGGTGACGCTCATGCGCCACGTGCAGGACACGGCAATTTATCTCATTTGTTTTCGTATAAGTACTGCAGCACTGCATCCTTCGATGCTCCATACAGCCTTATAAATGTTTTAAGTTCACCGAGGGTCATATCTCCCGGTTTCTTAAATCTCCTCCCAAGAGTCTTGGTACAGATATTCAGTTTCTTGGCCGCCTTATCCCGGTCAATCATCTGCTCGGTAAGTCTGGATTCCATATGTTTACCGAATATCAATTCTGCGCTTGGTTCACTCAAGAACCCTCTGGCCATCAAATCACCTCCTTATATTGACTTTTGTTTCTAATTCTCCTATCCTTTAAGTACAAGCTCCCGCCAGAGCTGAGTACATTGGAAAGGACTCTTTCATGAATAACAACGATAATTCAAATTTATACAGTACATATTTCAGTGCATTTTCTAACGGGCTAACTATATTAAGCGAAAGTATTAACAAATCT
>JAFUKS010000149.1 GCA_017473445.1 Lachnospiraceae bacterium | reverse complement strand
GGAAACCGGTGAAAAGGGTAACCAAAGTAGCAGTGGAACCTACAGAACCCAAAGCCAAAGTACCGGCAAACTGTCCCACTACTGCTATATCAGCCATATTAAAAAGGATTTGAAAAACATTGGTAAACATCAGGGGAATGCTGAAAAGCAGTATCTGCTTGGCAATAGGTCCCTGCGTAAAATCCTGTTCGTATTTTTTTATTTGTTCCATAATAAGTGCTCCTGTTTCCAAGGCTGTATTAATTAACCAAAAACTGTTTTACTCCATGACCTGTGAAAAGTCAAGAGAGTGCATAGAGAAATTCTGAAAAAATCATTAAGTATACTATGTTACTATTGCTATTTAGGGGTATAAATAATATAATTTCTTTTGTATGGCTTTAATGTTGTAACGTGATGCAATCTTTGCGGAGAGGAGTAAAACATGCAACAAGGAATAAAAGCAGTGGTTTTTGACATGGACGGTGTTATTTTTGACTCGGAGAGGCTGGTTATTGAATGCTGGAAGGTGATAGCCCATAAATATGGCGTGCCGGATATTGAGGAAGCCTGCAGAGAATGTCTGGGCGTCAACAGTACAGAGACCAAGCAGAAGTTTTTGAACCGTTATGGACAGGATTTTCCTTATGATACTTACAAAGGGGAAATGTCCAAATTGTATCATGATAATTATGATGGTGGTCGCCTGCCTATGAAAAAAGGTGTGGTGGAGCTTTTACAATATTTGAAAGAAAACAATGTGAAGGTGGCGTTGGCGTCCTCCACACGTAGCAGTGTAGTGCGTCAGGAGCTGACCGATGCGGGTATCATCGAATATTTTCAGGTGGTTATCGGTGGCGATATGGTGACACGCAGTAAGCCACAGCCGGACATTTTCTTAAAGGCTTGTGAGGAGCTGGGAGTAGCACCGCAGGAAGCCTTTGCCATAGAGGATTCTTACAATGGTATCCGGGCAGCTGCGGCGGGAAGCTTACGCCCTCTTATGGTACCGGACCTGATGCCTCCTACGGAGGAGATGGAGCAGCTTAGTGAAAGGATTTTCGAGAGCCTGTTCGAAGTGAAGGAATATTTGACATAGAAAGGATTAAAGCATGAATAATTTCAGACTTCCCTATCATTTAATCGTACAAGAAGGTATTTTTGAGCAGGTGGATCAGGTTATGGCTGACTGTGTGCCGGATATCGGCAATAAGAAGGTCATTATTGTTACGGATGAAAATTTGCAAAAATTATTTTCTGGTATCATAGATGCATTACAGGAGGATTTCAAGGATTCTGAGGTCTATCTGGTGCAGAATAATTATTTTGATGATGCGGTGGCTTTGGCTAAGTATGTTTGCATTAACAATGTGCAGGTAATTATCGGTTTCGGTGGTGGTACGGTGCTGGATTTGGCCAAATATGCAGCCTTTGTCAGCAAGACCATGTACCTGTGTTTGCCCACGACCCTGAGCAATGACAGTCTGGCTTCTCCCGTGGCGGTATTGGGTACGGAAGGGAAGGCAAGAAAGACTTTTCAGTGTACGATACCGGATGCCATCATCGTAGATGTGAATGTGATTATGGGAGCACCGGTGAAGCAGCTGTTGGCAGGTATCGGGGATACCATCAGTAAGTATACTGCCTTAAACGACTGGAAGATTGCACATGAGGTTGGGAACAGCCATGTGGATGACTTCGCCTATATGCTTTCTAAGATGGCTTTCAACACCATCTGTTTCAATGAGGAAAAGGAGCTGAAAAGTAAAAGTTTTATCAAGATACTGACACAGGCGCTGGTTATGGGCGGGCTGGCTATGGAAATCGCAGGGGATTCCAGACCGGCCAGTGGTTC
>JAFUKS010000148.1 GCA_017473445.1 Lachnospiraceae bacterium | reverse complement strand
CTGCTTGTCCGATAACCAGCTGCTCGGGAACCAACGCATACACGGAAGCACTAAGCTTTTCACTAATACTATATACAAAATAATAATCTCTGCCCTTGTATTCTACGCTCTTTACACCGGAAAATACCTTTTCGGCAGCAGCATCTTCTGTCTCACCCTCTACAGGTGCAAGTACCTGCATGGCTTCCGTATAAAAATCCTGTCCAAAGAAAACAGGCTCACCTGCTGTCAGCACGCTTTCCATACCTTCGGCCAGATTCTCCTGATAAAGCTCTCGTCCGCTCTCAGTAACAAAACCTACGATACTGCCTTCACCAAGATTCAATCCCTTCAGGAAATCAAGAATTACATCCGGCTTGATATCAATAACAACACAAGCATTGTTCAACTGGGACAGAACTTCGTAAGCCAAAATGTAATCATCCTTCTGTACGCCAAAGGCCTGATCCACCGCATCATGCTTGTCTATCCAATGCTTTACGGAACGTTTACCATCTCCCACTTCCGCCTTGTGCTCGGTTAATATAGACTCAGCCTCTATATTGGTCGCCGTGGAAGACAACATATTGACGACATCACTGGTAATAATATGTATATTTTGGATATATGCATTTGAGGTTTGGGAAGACAACATGTCACTACGTGCCTGGGTAACAATAGCATTCTTTTCCATGGGCTCCAGAATACCAAGGAAATATCTGGCAAGCTCCGTATCATATGCATAGTTAAAGCCTTCTGATTCTACAAAGCTACATCCCATATCAATGTACTGGCGAGCCATTTCAATGGTCTGGGTGGTGGAATCCACAAACTGATCACTCATACCCTCTGCTGCCTTCTCATAGGCGGATATTCCAATCCAAGCCATAAACAACATGGGCACAACAAAACAAAACGCAATTTTGTTGCCAATTCCAAAAAAATTGGTTCTCTTTCTTTCTTTTTTCACCTTTTCCCGTGTATTGTTCTTTTTAGCCACAATCATCCCTCCATTACATTTATAATTGAAAATGTAAAAGTACTTGTAATTATGTATATTATACCCTATTATTCAGAAAAAAGGTAGATAATTATTGCTATTCACTAGTCAACTTTTGTTGGATTACAGAATGGGAATTCCAAAAAATGCAAAAAAAGAGGTTCAAACTCCTTCCGCTCTGCCAAATTAACAGAAGTAACCAATTGCTGAACCTGCCACCACTGTTCCCACACCGGCTTTCGTCCACACTTTCCAATGGCAACGGCTGCCCTGACCGCTCCCTGCAATGCTATATTCCCTACAGGCTTTGTCTTTGGAACAAGTTCTTTGGGCAACAGACCAATGTATGCAGCTGCTTCCGGCTGCAGAAAATATCCCATTCCTCCTGCCAGAAATACCTGTTCTACATCTCGTATCCCACAGCCATACTCTGCCAGCAGCAGTTCCACTCCCGCTCTTATGGCTCCCTTGGCTAATTGCAAGGAACGTATGGATTCCTGGGTAATTCTGACGCCGCCGATATAAATGCCCTGTTCAAAATATGGTTCTGCCAAAAGACCGGTTTCATCCACCAATCCCCTTTTCAAAAGTTCCGCAGTCAGGCTGATCATGTCCGCTCCCCAGATTCCTTGACAGGGACCGCCTTCAAAAGCAGGTCCTGCTGCCGTGGCACAGGCAAGCATCCGTTCCCTGTTTCCCAGAACAATCTCCCCATTGGTACCTAAATCCATAAGCAATATGGGCTTTTCGCTTTGCCACATGCCACTACTCCAAATACCTGCCAAAATATCGCCGCCCACAAAAGCAGAAAGAGGGGGGAATCCATACATCGGCCATCCACAAAGCTTCGTATCAAGCCTTTCCGGATGGCTGACCCTAAAAGGAGCCTTTCCCAGTTCATCCGGACAGTATCCCTGTAACAAATATAACATGGTGGTATTACCGGATAATCCTATGGTAATCGGGACATTTTTATTCGGCATCTGCTTTTGCAATATTTCATATCCCTCCTGCAGCACCTGCCATACACATTGCTTCATCTGTCCCCGTTGCACCAAATTCTCTGCCGCCTGTATGCGGGAAAGCACATCTTTCCCCCACAAGGATTGGGGATTGGGCTTACAAAAGGTTCCTAATAACTCCCCCTTTGCATCGGTCAGGCACATAGCAATGGTGGTGGTTCCCAAATCCACTGCCATTGCATATTGTTCCTTTGAAGCATGTCCCTTTATATCTCCTTGTAATTTATCATCCCACGCGGAAAGAGGCAAAAAATTCACCAAGACATGCATATCCTGGTGAATCCTTCCGCAACGTCCACAACCGATGCATACCTGACAGCCTCCGGCTGTGGACCTCTTATTTAATTCAGATAAATTGGTTTTGCTCCCGATCATATCGATAATCTATACTCTCCAATTTCTGTTCCAGCTCCTGCCGGTCCAAATCCAAATCTTCACACAAAGCCTCAATGGAATCATAATAATCTCGAAGCTTTAAATTTACATAACTCAAAAGCATTACAGGATCCTGCGGAATCATCGTTATTTCCCCCACTTTTCCTGATTATTACGGGCATATTTCTTGGTAGCCTTTTCCCGGTACATGCTTTCATCTGCTTTAGCAATACAGCCAACCAGTGCAGACTTGCCGCTACAATATGCATAACCAATACTTGCCGATAACTGGTACGGATACTGATTCGTTAGGTTATACTCATCAATCTTGGTGCGAATCTCTTCCACCAGATTATTGACATCCACTCTTTGGGCAGTATCGTAACAAACACCAAACTCGTCGCCACCCATACGAGCACAGCAAATGCCTTCCCGTTCTACGCTTTTTAATACATCAGCAAATGCACGCAGTGCCTTATCCCCCTCCAAATGACCATAGGTATCGTTAATCATCTTTAACCCGTCCAGGTCACAGCTGAGAATAAAAAATCCCTTGGGCATAACCGTCGCAATTGCATGCTTACGTTGCAGGATACGTTCAAATTCCCTTCGATTGTACAATCCGGTCAAATGATCCAACATGGACTGCTGTCTGAATTGCAACAGATTTTGATTCTCCTGATAGATGTAAACCTTGTCCAAATAATTAGATAACGCAAGCATCCATGTAACAAAATACTGCTTTAATGTCTTAGGCTCTTGTGTTTCCATCGCCACATATCCCATACAATGATTCTTGTAGTGAAGAGGATAACAATATATGGTATCATTGGTCTTACGATATTTGTCGGGCAGAATCTGTTCCCTGTCAAATTCTTCATTACAGGTATAACATTCCCGGCCCTTACGCAATACTGCTCTTAAGGAAACCCGTTCGGTGTACTTTTCCTCATTGCTCAGTTCGCCATCCTCTGTTTCTGCTCTATTGCACAAACAGATATAGATGCTCTGATATTCAAAATGATAAGAATATTTATAAGCCGTCTGGAACAATTCGCCCATGCTGTTACAGCTTTCCATATCCACATTGGCGTATGCATTCAACATGATGGAAGATTTCAAATACTCCTTCTCACGATACAATTCACGGATACTATTGGAATTATCCTGTTGCACGCATCCGCAGCTTCCGCCATAACTGATATCCACAGGGACATATACATATTGTTCCTGCTCACGCCCTTCAAACAAATTTTTTAATATGGCCACCGCCGCTCTACCCATAGCCTCACTCTGTACAACAATACTTGTGAGGGAAGGATTGTAGTATTTTGCCTCGTCAATATGATCAAAACCGGTTACACAAATATCCTTAGGAATACGGATACCCCTTCCTTGAAGTGCTTCGCACACGGAAATAGCCATAAAGTCATTGGCACATACGATGGCTTCAGGGTACTCTCCGCCGGACAAGAACCAATCCACTGCCTCTTCGCCCTTCTCACGCCAGTAATCGCCTTCAAAAATCATATGATCTGTTACCATCAGATTGTGTGCTTCCATGGCATTACGATAGCCCTGCAATCGCCTCCGGGCATCTACCAAATCCATTCTACCGGTCATAAAGCAGATACGTTTCATATCATGAACCGTAATCAAATGCTCCACCATAGTAGCCATTGCCTGTTCATCATCTATGAGCACATTATAGAAATTTGAATCCTCACAACGTAAAGATACAACCGGACAATCTACCTGCGTCAAAATCTTTTCCGACAACGCCTCATACATGCCTGCCAAATCATAAGTGTCAGGTGCCACTATAATGGCATCATACTGCTCCAAACTTGGCAGATTCATGATATTCTTTTCACCCTCTGCATGCAGATAATTCTCACCGTAGGTGCCGAAATTACTGAAAATTTCTACCCGGTAACCGGCCCGATTGGCCTCTTGGGAAACACCTCGGATAATATCGTTCTGATAATCATGCAAAATCTGTCCGATAAAAAAAGCTATCCTTTTCACCATACAAATACCCCATAATACCTTAGTATTTATACTATATACCTTTTTCGGAAAAAAAGCTAGGGTTTCAGCTTTTTTTATACTGTCATTTTTTTAATTTTTGCAATTAAAGAATTTTCTTGTACATCTATCACAATTGTGTCTCCCGCCTCCAACTGATCCGCCAGTATCAGCTTCGCAGCCAAGGTCTCCACGTGCTTTTGTATATACCGTTTTAAGGGACGTGCACCATAAGCAGGGTCGTAGGATTCTTCGATAATAAGCTGCATCGCCTCCGGGGTCAATTCCAAATCCAAATCCTTGTCGCAGAGGCGTCGGTTCAAATCCTCAATAATCAGATGAATAATCCCTCCAATATTCTCCTTGGTCAAAGGTTTGAAAAGAATAATCTCATCCAAACGGTTCAGAAATTCCGGGCGAAAATGATTCCGCAAATCTTCCATTACCAGATTCTCTGCCTCCTGACTGATATCTCCCTGTTCTGTAATACCCTCCAGCAGATAATGGGCACCAATATTGGAGGTCATGATCAAAATCGTATTTTTAAAATCCACTGTTCGTCCCTGAGAATCTGTTACCCGGCCATCATCTAATACCTGCAATAGCACATTAAACACATCCGGATGGGCCTTTTCCACCTCATCAAAAAGCACCACACTATAAGGTTTTCTACGAACTGCCTCTGTCAGCTGGCCGCCCTCCTCATAACCCACATATCCGGGAGGTGCTCCAATCAATCGGGATACAGAGTACTTCTCCATATACTCACTCATATCAATACGCACCATATTATTTTCATCATCGAACAATGCTGCCGCCAGGGACTTGGCAAGCTCTGTTTTGCCCACACCGGTGGGACCCAAAAACAGGAACGAGCCAATGGGTTTCCCGGGATCTTTAATGCCTGCCTTGGAACGGATAATGGCTTCCGATACTTTGGTAACTCCTTCATCCTGACCGATTACATGCTTATGCAGTTCTTCATCCAGATGTAAGGTCTTATTCCGTTCGCTTTCTGTCAATTTTGCCACCGGAATACCCGTCCAACGGGAAATAATCTTAGCAATCTCTTCCTCAGAAACCTTCTCATGCACCAAAGATAAATCTGCCGCATTCATCCGCTCTTCTTCCTGCTCCAGCTGCTTTTTTAATTCAGGCAATTTTCCATAGCTAAGCTCCGCAGCCTTCTCCAGATTTCCCTCCCGCTGTGCAATCTGGATTTCACTATTGATGTGGTCAATTTCCTCACGCAATTTGGATAACCGGTCTACAGAAGTTTTTTCATTATCCCACTGTGCTTTTCGATTAGAAAACTCCTCTCTCAGTTCTGCCAGTTCCCGCTGAAGATTCTGTAAACGCTCCAGACTCAGCTTATCTTCTTCCTTTTTCAGGGCTGCTTCTTCAATCTCCATCTGCATAATTTTTCGTTGCAGTTCATCCAATTCTGCAGGCATGGAATCCAATTCTGTCTTAATCAGTGCACAGGCCTCATCCACCAGATCAATGGCCTTGTCCGGTAAGAAACGGTCCGTAATATAACGGTGGGATAAGGTAGCTGCACTTACCAGTGCGTTGTCCATAATTTTTACACCATGATACACCTCATAACGCTCTTTGATGCCACGGAGAATGGAAATCGTGTCCTCCACAGTAGGCTCATCTACCAATACCGGCTGAAAACGACGCTCCAGTGCCGGGTCCTTTTCAATATACATCCGATATTCATCCAGGGTAGTAGCACCGATACAATGCAGTTCTCCTCTGGCAAGCATAGGCTTTAACATATTGCCCGCATCCAAAGCACCGTCCGACTTACCGGCACCAACAATCGTATGCAGTTCATCTATAAATAAGATAATTTGTCCGTCACTATTCTTTACGTCCTCCAGTACTGCCTTCAGACGCTCTTCAAACTCTCCACGATACTTTGCACCTGCCACCAGGGAACCCATATCCAGCGAAAAGATCTTTTTATCTTTCAACCCCTGAGGTACATCTCCCCGGACAATACGCTGGGCCAAACCTTCTACTACTGCAGTCTTGCCCACACCGGGTTCACCGATTAGTACCGGATTATTTTTCGTCTTACGGGAAAGAATCCGGATAATATTTCGAATCTCCGTATCTCTGCCAATGACCGGATCCAATTTTTGATTCCTGGCCTTTTCTACCAGCTCCTGACCATATTTCTCCAAAGTATCATAAGTAGCCTCCGGATTGTCATTCACCACGCGCTGATTCCCACGGACGGTGGACAATGCCTGCAGAAATCTTTCACGACTAATACCATATTCTTTAAAGATTGCCTGTACTTCCTTATTGGGATAATGTATCATGGCCAAAAAAATATGCTCCACGGATACGTATTCGTCCCCCAACTGCTTGGCCTCGTCCTCACTGGTAATCAATACCTTGTTCAGATGCTGGCCCATAAATACACGCCCTCCCTGAACCTTCACTCTCTTATGGAGCCCCTGGCGCACTCTGTTTACAAAATGCTCCTTTTGGATTTCCATTTTTTCCACTAATTTTAAAATCAGGCTATCCTCTATGGTTAACAGACTGTATAAGAGATGTTCCTGCTCTATCTCCTGATTCCCATATTCATAAGCAAGTTTTTCACAGCCCTCCACTGCCTGCATGGACTTTTGGGTAAATTTCTGGATATTCATAACTCCTCCTCTCCGGAAGCACACGCTCCCGCTACCTAGTCTTGTTTCATTTGTTCTATTACCACTATAACACTGTTTTGTAGAAAATCAATTAAAAAAGTATAAAGTTTCACACTCCTTAAATTATACAAGTCCGTCCTACTCTCCTGCAACCCCTAAATGCCATTTGACATTCCTACTCCCCGATGATATAATCACAAATACGTTTGGTTGCGTTTAGCGGCTACAATTACATAATGCTCTATGAGGGAGTAGTTAGCAGTTCTTACTGTAACAATATCAACATAATGATGTAATGCATCTGGTATTGTCGAAGCAATTTATTTGTGATAATGAGACTCATGGACAATACGCACCCTAGTGCTTATTGTTCGTGGGCTTTTTTATTTAAAACATGATGAAAAGAGGTTATGAAGAATGAGTTTATTATCCCTGTTTTTAATTGCAGTGGGACTCTCCATGGATGCCTTTGCAGTATCCGTTTGTAAGGGCTTAGCCATGCCCAAGATTACCTTCAAAAAGGCAGCCGTTGTGGGCCTTTGGTTTGGTGGTTTCCAGGCACTAATGCCCTTCCTCGGGTATATCCTGGGAAGCCAGCTTAGCAATTCCATTGAGGCTTTCGACCACTGGATTGCCTTTATCCTGCTTGCCCTAATCGGTGCTTCCATGATTAAGGAAGCACTCTCCAAAGAGGAAGAAGAAGCCAATGATTCCCTGGACATCAAAACCATGTTTTTACTGGCTCTGGCCACCAGCATCGATGCCTTGGCAGTGGGTGTTACCTTTGCTTTTCTAAAACAGGATATTTTACCTGCAGTGACCTTTATCGGCGTGGTAACCTTCCTTCTTTCCATGACAGGCGTTAAGGTTGGCAACATTTTTGGTACCAAATACAAATCCAAAGCCGAATTGGCCGGAGGTATCATTCTCATATTGATGGGTCTCAAAATCCTTCTGGAGCATTTAGGCATTCTGGGCTAACTCCATAGGTACTAGAAAAAAGAACAGGCATTCTCATTGCCTGTTCTTTTTATTCTCAACTTTATGCCACTGCTTCCATTTTGTCAAAATTCAATGCTGCGATCACCATCAGTCCGATAACCTGTACCAATACAAATATAATCATCAGAATATATGCCAGTATCTCGCCGCCCAAAAGTGCACCAATTACGGCACCACCGATACCGAATCCGATAACAATACCCTGTAGTAACAGATGGAAAAATTGCTTGCCGGTGGCACCCAACACATTTCCAACCAACAGCTCTGTTACAGCCAATGCATAGAGCTTTGCCGCACTGAGTACCACATATGCTACAATGCACAATAGAATCACCACCGGATGATACCCCAGATATACACCCAAAGGAATGGCTAATAAGGCACCATTTATTACAGACTGAATCAACTGCATTAAGGTAGCATAGAACAACTTCTTTACAGGTGCATCCGGAATCAGATAGGTATACGCATATTTCAGTTCCTTACCCCATTTTCCTGCCATATTGGTAAAAATGAATATCAAATAGGCCATTACTCCGGGTACAATAAAGGGCGCTGCCTCACCAAATCCGCCTTCCGCGTAGCTTAAGTATATCATCAATGCCGCACCACCGATGGAGGCTAAGGTATTTACATCAAAGATAAAGAATTTGCTCTTCTTATACTCCAACAGCTGTCTGTAAAAAATCGCTTTGGCACCATTTCCTTTATAAGAAACATTTGCTTTACCGTATTTGGTCTTTTTACCGATTCGCATCATATCCGTGCTGCCGGCCTTCTGCTTCGCTCTGATTTCGGCATAATCGTCAGCAAAGGTCATGGCATCTTCATAATATTCACCGGTACATTTCATCCGCAGAGCAAGTACCAGCATCACTGCCAGAAACACACCGTACAATGCAGAACCAATCACCGTCATAAGAGTAGGTCCCATGAAAATCCAATGAACCACCGCTACATACCAACCAATGATGGGCACCATCTTCACCGCATCGCTGTGCAGGAAATATACCGCACTATCGAAGTTAAAACCACGATTGCTGAAAATTACCAGTGCAATTACCACCAACGCTATCAGTAAACCATAGCTAAGCATTACTACCAGCTTGCGTCCCTTTTCGTTCAGCTTCTCACTACCGTAAAGAAGTAACATCAGGGCACTTTCCAACAAATTCTCCAATATCAGTGAAAAGAAGAAGTAAATCATGATTTTTCCTACACTTACACGGAAAAGAAATGCTCCTAAAATACTTCCGATTACATTTATCAGCAAATTTAGAAGCAGTCCTTTAATATGCGCATACAGCAACACTTTTTTAGGGCTGATAGGGGCCGGAAACAAAAAATGTACATCACTTTTGGTGTAAAGCAACCCCTTCCTTTTGGCATAAGATATCAGATTCACCGGAATAATCCAGAACCCCATAGCAGTCAAAAAAGCTGCCATTCCCTGGGGTGAATCCATCTGAAATTCATCTATCAGCACCTTAAAGGAATAGGGAATCATAACACAATATAATAAAATAAATGCAGCCCATACATAGGTCACGGGTTTCTTCAATGCGGTCTTTACCCGATTTACAAATGTATGCTTATACAAATATAATATGGTATCCATACTTTATCTCTCCTCCTGACCGTCATTCTCAGCGACATCCTCCTGCCCCTGCTGCTGTCCGGTTACCTGGAAGAACAATTCCTCCAAATCTTCATTTCCCACCTGTTCTCTGGTGTAGGTACCTTTGATATGTCCTTTGTCCATAATAAAGGTAATATCCCACAATTCCTTTACCATTTCCAGCATATGGGTACTAATCAAAACAGTACAACCCTGCTCACGCAATTCCAATATAACTTCCTTCAATTCCTTAATCGCTGCAGGGTCCAGGCCTACCATGGGTTCATCCAATAAAATTACCTGCGGCTTGATTACCAGTGCGCACAGAATACTTACCTTCTGCATCATACCCTTGGATAATTCATTGCCCAATTTATCTGCCTTATCATCCAATTCAAATCTTACCAGCATCTGCTGTACCTCTTCCGTGAGCCGACCACGATCCGCCACGACAAGCGCGTAGTCGATCCGATGATCCACGCTTACCGGTTCCAGGTTCTCACCGGCCTGCGCCCCGGCG
>JAFUKS010000147.1 GCA_017473445.1 Lachnospiraceae bacterium | reverse complement strand
CATTTAAGGATACCTGAGGCTAAGGAAATGGCAGATGAATTGGTAGAATTTATTGAGAAGCTGGACATACCGGTATGGGATGCCTAAGTAAAAAACAGGAGGCTATGATGGGATTTAGAGAGGATTTTGTGTGGGGTGCGGCCACCAGTGCTTATCAGATAGAAGGAGCATCCGGTCAGGATGGCAAGGGACTGGATATTTGGGATGTTTATTGCCGGGAGCCGGGAAAAATCTATGAAGGGCATACGGGAGATGTGGCTTGTGACCACTACCACAGATACAAGGAAGATGTGGTTATGATGAAGGAGATGGGGCTGAAGGCTTACCGCTTTTCTATTAATTGGGCAAGAGTGTTGCCTGAAGGCATGGGAAAGGTCAATGAGCAAGGAATTGCTTTTTACAGTCAGCTGATAGATGAGTTGCTGGAGGCGGGAATTGAACCTTATATTACATTGTACCATTGGGAGCTTCCCTATGAGCTTTATAAAAAGGGTGGCTGGATGAATGAGGAAATCGTAGAGTGGTTTGGTCAGTATGCAGCTTTGGTAGCAGAACGTTTCAGTGACCGGGTAACCCATTTCTTTACCTTAAATGAGCCTCAGTGTTTTGTGGGCTTGGGATTTCTCACCGGGGTACATGCTCCGGGCTTGAAGGCTCCTTTGCGGGATACCTTTCAGATGGCTCATAATGCGATGAAAGCCCATGGACGTGCCGTACAGATGCTGCGTGCCCATGCCAAGCAGCCTATTCAAATTGGTTATGCACCCACCAGTGGAATGACCTATCCGGAGACGAACCGCCCGGAGGATATTGAAGCTGCTCGGAAAGCTTTGTTTCTATTGCCGGAGCCGGCAAATTGGAGCTGGAATGTATCCTGGTGGTCAGATCCGGTGCTTTTGGGTAAATACCCGGAGGAGGGCTTGGAATTGTATGGACCCTGGCTTCCTAAGATTACGGATGCGGATATGAAACTGATTTCTCAGCCCATTGACATCTATGGACAGAATATTTATAACGGAAAATGCGTTCGTATGGGAATGGATGGCAAGCCGGAATTGGTGAAAAGGGAAAGCGGATTCCCCAGGACTGCCAATAACTGGCCGGTGACACCCCAGTGCCTGTATTGGGGACCTAAATTTTTGTATGAAAGATATGGAAAGCCTATTTATATTACGGAAAACGGAGTGTCTTGCCACGATGCCATTTCTTTGGATGGTAAGGTCCATGACCCTAACCGGATTGACTTCCTGGCCAGATATTTGGGGGCTTTAAAGCAGGCGGCTACGGATGGTGTGGATATCAGAGGTTATTTCCAGTGGTCTCTAATGGATAATTTTGAGTGGAATTTTGGATATTTAGAGCGTTTTGGTCTGGTATATGTGGATTTCGCTTCCCAGAAGCGTATCTGGAAGGATTCTGCATACTGGTATTGGGATGTGATTGCTGAAAACGGAAAAAGTCTGTAGGAGAAAGGAGTACCCTATGATTGTAAAGGAGTTAAAGGAAGGTTGGTCCATGCACCGGGTGGGAGAGGAACTGTGCCTGCCTGCACAGGTGCCCGGAAGTGTGTACAATGATTTGCTCATAAATGGTAAAATGGAGGATCCGTATTATCGGGATAATGAGCTGAAAGCATTGGAAATCATGGAGAATGATTTTGAATATATAGCGGTTTTTGATGCGGATGCCAGCTTATTGGAGCAGGAAGAAATTTTACTGGCCTTTAAGGGTGTGGATACATTAGCAGATATTTATTTAAATGGGGAAGCCATAGCTTATGTAAATAACATGCACCGTAGCTGGGAATTTCCGGTAAAGAAGGCCTTAAAGCCTTCCGGAAATGAATTGCGGGTGATATTGCATTCTCCTACGAAATTTATCCGGGAAGAGTTTGAAAAGGACCCCATACCGGGTACTACAGATGCCATGAGAGGATTTCCCCATATCAGAAAGGCCCATTGTATGTTTGGTTGGGATTGGGGGCCCAGATTGCCGGATGCAGGTATCTGGAAACCGGTGAAGCTTATAGGTTATTCAGAGGCCAGATTGGATAGTGTATATGTAAAACAGCAACATGAAGCCGGGGCGGTGACCCTATGGCTGGATGTGGATGTGGAGCGTATCGGCGGCGAGCGGTTATATAGATTTGGACAGGACGAAAGCCGGTTGCAGAATTTAGCACTGGAGATTCATTTGACAGACCCGGAGGGGGCTGTGCATACCTATACAGAGCAGGAGATACTTACCGGTATTCCTGTGGAGCAGCCTCAGCTTTGGTGGCCCAATGGCTATGGAAAGCAACCTTTGTATGAGATAGAAGTGCAGTTGTTACAAAAGAGTGTAGCAGAGGATGGAGCGGCTGTACTTTTGGATTCTTGGAAGAGAAGAATCGGTCTGCGTACCATGACCATGCACCGTGAAAAGGATGCGTATGGAGAAGCCTTTTGCCATGAAGTGAATGGTGTAAAAATTTTTGCCATGGGTGCGGACTATATTCCGGAAGATAATATTTTGGCACGGATTACACCGGAGCGCACCTATCAGCTGTTATTACAGGCTAAGAACGCCCATCACAATTGTATCCGGGTATGGGGAGGAGGATTTTATCCCTTTGATGCCTTTTATGATGCCTGTGATGAATTGGGCTTAATTGTCTGGGAAGACTTCATGTTTGCCTGTGCAGTGTACAATCTGACGGAAGAATTTGAAGAGAATATTACCTCTGAATTTATTGATAATATCAAAAGATTGCGTCATCATGCTTCTCTGGGGCTTTGGTGCGGCAATAATGAGATGGAAATGTTTGTGGATCAGGGCACTATTGAATGGGTAAACAAGCCATCCCAGAAGAGTGACTATGTGAAGATGTATGAATATCTGATCCCCAAAGTTTTGAAAAAATATGATCCCCAAACCTTTTATTGGCCTGCCAGTCCCTCTTCAGGCGGTTGCTTTGATAAACCAAATGATGAAAATTTTGGCGATGCCCATTATTGGGATGTATGGCATGGAAATAAGCCCATTACGGAATACCGGAAATTCTACTTCCGGTATGTATCGGAATTTGGATTCCAGTCCTTCCCGGGGCTGAAGACCTGTGAGACTTTTACAGAGCCGGAGGACCGGAATGTGTTCTCCTATGTAATGGAGAAGCATCAGAGAAATGCAGCAGCAAACGGTAAAATCATGAATTATATGGAACAGACCTTCCTATATCCTACCAGCTTTGCCTCTGTATTGTATGCATCCCAATTGCTGCAGGCAGAGGCCATGCGTTATGGTGTGGAGCATTTCAGAAGAAACCGTGGCCGGTGTATGGGTGCGGTAATATGGCAATTAAATGACTGCTGGCCGGTAGCCAGCTGGTCCTCCATTGATTATTGCGGCCGCTGGAAAGCATTGCATTATTATGAAAAGAGATTTTTTGCCCCGATTTTGTTGTCCTGTGATGAGGAGGGTATTCTGACTCAGGATACCAATCCCAATGCCCAGCCCTATGAGGTACGTAAGTCCATACGTCTGAATGTATCCAATGAAACCAGAGAAGATGTGACAGTGACTGTGAAATGGGCACTGCGTGATGCAGGGGCGAAGGTGCTTCGAAGCGGAGAGGAGCAGATACGGGTACCTGCCCTTAGTGCATACTGGATGGAGCGTATGGAATTACAGGAAGCAGATTTATACAACGAGTATGTAAGCTATGACTGTTATCAGGATGGAGAATGGATATCCGGTGGTACGGTGCTGTTTACCGCACCGAAGCATTTCCGCTTCCGGAATCCTGCATTACAGATGAAGGTGGATGGGGATGAGATTGTTATATCCGCAGATAGCTATGCAAGAAGTGTGGAAATCTTAAACGGTGATGATACCATGCTGTTGTCAGATAATTATTTTGATATGAATGCAGGAGAAAAGCGGGTGAAGATTCTGAAGGGTAAGCCGGAGGGATTACAAATCAGAAGTGTCTATGATATTCGTTAAACATTCCTTTTAGGAGGGAAAGATGAAAAGATCAGAAATAAATAAAGTAATTCGTGATATGGAAGCATTATGCGAGGAATATCGTTTTGCCCTGCCTCCTTTTTGCAATTGGACGCCGGAGCAGTGGCGGGAAAAGGGTGTAGAGTGTGATGAAATACGGGATAATATGTTGGGCTGGGATATTACGGACTACGGGCTGGGAAAATTTTATGAAGTGGGCTTTGGTCTCATTACCCTTCGGAACGGCAATTTAAAAAATCCAGCCTATTCCAAGACTTATGCAGAAAAACTTTTGATGCTGTATCCCGGACAAAGTGCGCCCATGCATTATCATTGGAACAAGATGGAGGATATTATTAACCGTGGCGGAAATGAAGTATATATTACGGTATACAATGGTGCGGAGGATGGTTCCAAACTGGATACGGAGGTAACTGTATCCAAGGATGGTGTGAAATACACGGTTCCTGCCGGTAGCCGTATTACCTTATTGCCCGGAGAAAGCATTACCATTCCGCAGTATCTGTATCATGATTTTGTGATGCCCGCAAAGGGTGGGCCGACCCTGCTTGGCGAAGTATCCATGTGCAATGATGATGAGACAGATAATCGGTTTTATGAACCCGTTGGACGATTTCCTAAGATAGAAGAGGATGAACCAATCTATCGATATCTGTGTACAGAATATCCGGAAGAATATCCGTAAGTTTCAAAAAACTGTTGACGGATAAAAATTTTGTGATATAATATCAATGTGTGCTGTGAAATCAGTACATAATAATAACCCAATCAGTCATGATACTAGAGGGACTGAAGGGAGGTCGGGTGTAAGCATGTCAAACGTAATCGTAAAAGAAAACGAGACTTTAGATAGCGCATTACGTCGCTTTAAGAGAAGTTGTGCAAAGGCTGGTATTCAGCAGGAGATTCGTAAGAGAGAGCACTACGAGAAGCCTAGCGTAAAGCGTAAGAAAAAATCTGAAGCAGCTAGAAAGCGTAAATATAACTAATTTAGTTGAAAATCCCTGACGTATGTCAGGGATTTTTTTTGCGTGTAGCACAGGTCAATGATTGTT
>JAFUKS010000146.1 GCA_017473445.1 Lachnospiraceae bacterium | reverse complement strand
GCTGCCTGCCATACGGGTGCAAAGAGCTGCTTCTTTAACGAGATTTTCCATAAAGAATATGAAGAGAGCACCAATCCTCTGCAGGTATTTGAGGAAGTCTTTGCAGTAATCCAGGACCGCAAGCTTCATCCCAAGGAAGGCTCCTATACCAATTATCTCTTTGACAAGGGTATTGATAAGATTCTAAAGAAGTTGGGCGAAGAGGCTACCGAGATTGTCATTGCAGCCAAGAACCCCAATGCCAATGAAGTGAAGTATGAAATCAGCGACTTCCTGTACCATATGATGGTGCTGATGGCAGAGAAGGATGTGACCTGGGAAGAGATTACCACGGAGCTGGCAAACCGGTAATCGCTCAAGGAGCCGGAGAAGAAAATAGGTGCTGAGGGAGTTGTACTAGTTGTTGAAAAAGCTCCTGCACAGTAAAAGAGTAAGAAAGTTCGGTGAAAATCTCATCCGTGCCGATGCCTCCTACATGGATATGAAAAATATCCATAACAATCAATAATACAACCGCTACCACAGCGATAATATTTTGCAATTTATAGAGGGCGAATTTCTCTTCCAAAGATTCGTCCTCTTTTTGCGAACTTCTGCTATATCCGTTTAACCCATAGATTGCATTTCCATACTGATCATACCCCTGCAATTTATTCGATTCTTTTCTTCGTTCATAATATCCGGTTCTCAAATCCTCCATAATATCCTCTCAAACAATTTATAAGCTTGTTTTATTATATGTTCCCATTCATCCATTCAGACCGGAAGTAAAATCGTTCCATAGGGGTCTTTTCGTTTGCTTTTCCCGGATGTCTGTCTTATAATGGGTGTAATGACTTTTTAGGAGAGGTAATTCATGAACAATCATTTGGCGTTATCAGACGATATTTTAATGAAAATAGAGAAGCCTGCCCGCTACATCGGCAACGAGGTAAATGCGGTATATAAGGATACATCCAAGGTAGATGTACGGTTCTGTATGTGCTTCCCGGATGTATACGAAATCGGCATGTCCCATCTTGGTATTCAGATTATTTATGATATGCTGAACCGCTGGGACGATGTATGGTGCGAGAGAGTATATTCTCCCTGGCTGGATTTGGATGCCATCATGCGAGAGGAAAAAATCCCCTTATTTGCCCTAGAATCCCAGGAACCGGTAAAGAATTTTGACTTTCTGGGCATCACTGTGCAGTACGAAATGTGCTATACCAATATTTTACAGGTACTGGATTTGTCAGGAATTCCTTTGCTGGCTAAGGATCGAACAGAAGAGGACCCCATTGTCATCGGTGGCGGTCCCTGTACCTACAATCCGGAGCCCATTGCAGACTTTTTTGATATCTTTTATATTGGCGAAGGGGAAACCCAGTATCGTAAGCTATTAGATATTTACAAGGAGTATAAGGCCGCAGGCAAAAGCCGGCAGGATTTTTTATTCGCAGCTGCACAGATTCCCGGTATGTATGTACCTGCCCTTTACGAGGTAAGCTATCATGAGGACGGTACTATTTCGTCCTTTGAGCCTGTATCAGAGGAATTGCCCCGTACCATTTTAAAAGAAATCGAAATGAACGTCAGCGATACCTATTATCCCATGAAGCCTGTAGTGCCCTATATTAAAGTGACCCAGGACAGAGTAGTACTGGAAATCCAGCGTGGCTGTATCAGGGGCTGTCGTTTCTGCCAGGCAGGACAGCTATATCGTCCTGTAAGAGAGCGTGATGTGGAGGTTATGAAGCAGTACGCCCTGGAGATGCTGAAAAACACGGGTCATGAGGAGATTTCCTTAAGCTCCTTAAGCTCCAGTGATTATACGCAATTACCAGAACTCATTGACTTCTTAATCGAAGAATGCGGTCCCAGACATATTAATATTTCCCTGCCCAGTCTCCGTATTGATGCCTTCTCCCTGGATGTGATGAGCAAGGTACAGGATATCCGCAAATCCAGTCTGACCTTTGCGCCGGAAGCAGGCAGTCAGAGACTTCGTAATGTCATCAATAAGGGATTGACCGAGGAAGTCATTTTAAATGGTGCAGCTTTGGCCTTTGAAGGCGGTTGGACCAGAGTGAAGCTGTATTTTATGCTTGGCTTGCCCACCGAGACCGAAGAGGATATTCGTGGCATTGCAGAGCTTTCCAACAAGATTGCTGCCACCTTCTTTGAGACCGTGCCCAAGGACAAACGTGTTAATGGCAAGGTACAGATTGTGACCAGTACCTCCTTCTTTGTTCCTAAGCCCTTTACTCCCTTCCAGTGGGCACCCCAGTGTACCAAGGAAGAATTCCTGGACAAGGCATATCAAACCAAGAAGGCGATTACAGAACAGTTAAATCAAAAGAGCATCAAATATAACTGGCATGAAGCAGATGCCAGTGTTATGGAAGGTGTACTGGCCCGGGGTGACAGACGCCTGGGTGAAGTTATCCGCAGAGTATATGAAAAGGGTTGTTTCTATGATGCCTGGAGTGAATATTTCAAGAATGATGTTTGGATAGATACCATAGAAGAGTGTGGTCTGACAGCAGATTTCTATACCACCAGAGAACGTAGTCTGGAAGAAATCTTCCCTTGGGACTTTATCGATGCAGGTATTACCAAGGATTTCCTAAAGAGAGAATGGTTAAAGGCTCAGAAGGAGACTATTTCCGAAAATTGTAAGCTTAAATGTCAGGGCTGTGGTGCCAACCGTTTCGGCGGCGGCATCTGCTTTGAGGAAAGGACGGATGCATAATGAAATTAAGAATAAAATTCAGCAAGCACGGTGCAATCCGATATATCGGACACCTGGATGTAATGCGCTTCTTTCAGAAAGCCATCCGCCGTGCTGAAATTGATGTAACCTATAGCCAGGGCTTCAGTCCCCATCAGATTATGTCCTTTGCCCAGCCCCTGTCCGTAGGTCATGAAAGCAATGGAGAATACATGGATATCCAGGTGAATTCCATGGTAAGCTGTGAGGATGTAAAAAAACGTATAAATGCAGCTTCCGTAGAAGGCATTCAAGTGTTATCCGTCATTGAATTACCGGATAATGCAGTAAATGCCATGGCCAGTGTGGCTGCGGCAGAATATACCGTTACCTTTAAAGATGTTCGTGGGCCCGCACTAAATATTTATCAGGTATTACCGGAATTTTTATCCCGGGAGCAGATAATCTATACCAAAGAATCTAAGAAAGGCACCCGAGAGGTGGATTTAAAGCCCGGCATCTATCAGTTATCCTGTGAAGGGGATAACAGTGCCATCCATATGCTTTTAGATGCCTCCAGCGGCAGTAATATCAAGCCTGTGCAGGTAATGGAAGCAATTCTGGCTTCCCATGGAGAGCAGTTACAGGAAAACGCCCTCATGGTCACCCGTGAAGACACTTACACAAATATTGGCACCCAGGAACAGCCTCATTTTGTCCCTCTGGATGCCCCTCAGCTGACAAAGGAGTAAACAGTGAGTCGCGCAATCAATGCCGGTCCCAAGGTGGACACCAGTGAATTTCATACTGTGGACAACGGTGGCGGCAAACTACTCTTAACCAAGTGTACCCTAAAGCGTGGGAAAGAAATGTTAGAGCCGGATGTGGCCGTACTATACCGTAAAAACCGCGTACAGGCCGCCCAGCTTCTTCCGCCCCATTTCTGGAAGAGGGAAAGCAGTCAGGTGGGGCATATCTATATCGGTCGTATCCAAAATATGACTCCCCAGCTGAATGCCTGCTTTGTGGAAATCGGGCCTAATCCTACGGGAAAGGGTAGGCAGGTATGCTTTTTACCCTTATCCGAAGCAGATATGCCCTTTTTAATCAACAGACCCTGGGATGGTAAGCTGAAAGCGGGAGATGAACTACTAATTCAGATTACCAGAGATGCGCAAAAGACCAAGGTCTGCTCCTGTACCACCCATATTTCCCTGAATGATGATTATTTTGTAATTACAGCAGGGGTATCCAAATTGCTCTTCTCCGGGAAATTGGACGAGGACTGGAAGCAGGAACACAAAGAGATGCTGATGACATCCATGGAGCCTGTGGATACAGCACCTGCATATCAGATTATGGTACGTACCATGGCAGGAGAGTTAACAAAGGCACAATTAACAGATCGGTTCCGGCATATACTGGAGCAATATAGGCAATTATATGAGACTGCTGCTTCCCGCACTTGTTTTACCTGTCTGCACAAACAGTCCGGACAAGAGATGGATGTGCAGTTTCCCTGGAAGATGCTGGTTCATCCATGGGAATATGAGGAAATCGTTACCGATTCCAAAGAAATCTATGACTATTTAACCGGCATAAAATCTATTCCACAATCCATCCGGCTTTATCAGGACCCACTTTTAAGTCTAAATCGCCTATATGGGCTGGATTCCAAGCTGGAAGATGCCCTGAAACCTCGTATTTGGCTCAAATCCGGTGCAAATCTTGTAATTGAGCCTACG
>JAFUKS010000011.1 GCA_017473445.1 Lachnospiraceae bacterium | reverse complement strand
TCGGTATTGAGGCATTAAGCAGAGGAGCTAGAAAAGCATATTTTATCGAAAATTCTCCCAAGGCGTTGTCCTGCATCCAGGAAAATCTTGTATTTACGAAATTTCAAGACCGTGCTATAGTATTAAAGCAGGATGCTTGTGCAGCTATCGGTTGCATTTTTGAGAAGGAAGTAGATATTATTTTCATGGATCCGCCCTACGGACAGGGCCTGGAACGAAATATACTTTCCCTCTTATCTGCGGTCAAATATGTGACTTCGGACACCCTGATTATTGTATAATCCCAGCTGGGAGAGGATTTTGATTATGCTGAAATTTTAGGATTTGAAATCACTAAGATTAAGAAATACAAAACTAACCAGCATGTATTCCTACAAAAGAAATCATAACCAGAAAGGTATCAATATGAAAAGAGCAGTATATCCGGGAAGCTTTGATCCTGTGACCTACGGTCACTTAGATATCATTGAACGTGCGGCTCAAATGTTCGATGAATTAATTGTTGCAGTTTTAAATAATCAAGGCAAGACCCCATTGTTTTCTGTGGATGAACGTGTTAAGATGTTAAGAGAGGCTACAAAGGATATTCCCAATGTAAAAATTGATTCTTTTAACGGACTATTGATTGATTATGCAGCCAAGGAGAATTTGCATATTGCAGTTAGAGGCTTACGCGCTATTACTGATTTTGAGTATGAATTGCAAATTGCCCAGACCAATCGTAAGTTTTCGGAAGAGCAGCTTGATACCATCTTCCTGACTACCAGTCTGGAGTATGCATATCTTAGTTCCTCTACGGTGAAAGAAATCGCTTACTTTGGCGGAAATATTAGCGAATGTGTTCCGGATTTTGTGGCTGATTTAATCTATGATAAGTATAAGAACAAGCAATAGGAGAAAAATATGAGTAGCAGAATAGAACAGTTAATTGACGAAATTGAAGAATTAATTGATGGCTGTAAGACAAGATTCATGTCCAATTCCGAAATTATTGTAAACAAGGATGAAATTGACGAATTGTTACGTGAATTAAGAATGAAGACTCCTGACGAAATAAAACGTTATCAAAAGATTATTTCCCAGAAAGAAGCAATATTGAATGATGCCCGTCAAAAGGCAGAGACCTTAATCAATGAAGCTACCATTCATACCAACCAGTTGATAAATGAGCATGAAATTATGCAACAGGCATATGCTCAGGCAAATGAAGTAGTTTCTGTTGCCAGCCGGCAGGCTCAGGAGATTCTGGATAACGCCACCCTGGAAGCCAATAGCGTCAGAGCAGCAGCGATGCAGTACATGGATGATATGTTGGCGCATCTGGAAAACATTTTATTAAATTCCATTGGTTCCGCTTCGCAAAATTTTGAAAACCTACTTGGTTCTCTGAATCAGTATAAGGATATTATCCAGGCTAACCGCAATGAATTGCATCCGGTTGAGGATGAAATCTTAAATGATGTTCCCACAGGTGATATTCCACCCATGGACGACGAGGATGATTCCGACTTATAAGGAAATACATAGAACCGGTTTCCGGTGTGGATATCCCACAGGGAACTGGTTCTATTTTTCATAATATCAATTGATAATAAAAGAAAGTAATACCCATCAGTATCAATTTATGCAGCACATATTTACTGATTTTCAAAGGCGTAGTACTAATAATGGTATAGGTCTGAGCCATACAGCACAGCCCTCCAAAGGGAAGTAAACAAAGGATATACCGGGGATGGGACGAACCCAGCAGGCCAATACCACCGGTAATTTCCAATATAGGGGTGCTCCACAAGGCATGTACGGGCAGCAATATCCGAGGTAATAGATGAAAGGCATTAAAAATAATCATATAACCTCCCAGGACAACGATACTGTTGATACTGTCCTTTAAACTCAAATCCAGACTGCTCAGGAAATCCTTTTTCTGAGGAGCAACAGCAACCTGGTAGGCCTCGTTCTGCTTACATTTTGTAGGAATATATCCTTGAACGGAGGATATTTTTTTTCGATACAATGTATAGCGAAGCAGTATCCCATAGGCCAAGGGAAGTCCATACATACCAATCAGATAAGGCCCAACCTTTTTGATGCCCAAGGTAGGCAATACAAAGCTTAGAAAATAAATAGGCCCGATGTTATTACAAAAACACAGCAGATATTCTGCTTCCTGCTCTGTGATTTTTTTGTTTTCATACAATTGTACAGCCACCTTGGCCCCCATGGGAAAACCACAGAGAAATCCCATCAGGATTCCATAGAGAACAGATTTCTTCACATGAAATATGAGCTGTAATAGCGGCGAGAAAAAACTTACGATATCCTCGGTGAGATTCATGCGTACAATCACACCGGACAATACCATAAAAGGAAACAAGGCGGGAATCATTCTTTCAAACCACAGTTGTAACCCCGTCAAACTATATCCCAGACAAATCTGAGGATACAATAACATCAGTACAATCATTAATAAAAAGAAAAGTATGTAGATTTTTTTCATGAAATCACAGCTTTCAAGGACATCTGTTTATGCTTATGTATAACAGATGCATTTTATGAGGTAAAGCATGCGTTTAGACAAATTTCTGTGTGAAATGAATATTGGTACCCGCAGCGAAGTAAAGGCTTTTTTAAAACAGGGACATGTGACGGTAAACAATAGCAAAGTAACCCGCCCCGAGGTACAAATTAACGAAGAAAATGACCTGATTTGTTTTAAAGGAACGCCTCTCAAATACAGCGTCTTTGAATATTACATGTTAAATAAGCCCCAAGGATGTGTGACAGCTACAGAAGATAAGCGGGATAAAACAGTGATGGAATATTTGCCTGCCGGGCATCGTAGTGATGTATTTCCTGTGGGGCGATTAGACAAGGATACAGAAGGATTATTGCTTCTTACCAATGACGGAGATTTAGCCCATCGACTTTTATCTCCCAAAAAACATGTTGACAAGACTTATTTGGTGGATTTGGATCATTCCTTAACATTGGAAGAGACAAAACAACTGGAAGAAGGGGTAGATATTGGTGAAAAGGCTCTTACCCGTCCGGCTAAGGTAATGATGTTAAATGATACACAAATGCATCTAACCATTCAGGAGGGTAAATTTCACCAAGTGAAACGAATGCTGCAAGCTGTGGGAAACAAGGTGGTACATTTAAAACGGATTACCTTCGGTGCTTTGACTCTGGACCCTACCCTAGCTCCCGGAGACTGCCGCAGCTTAACAGACAAGGAGATTAAAAGCTTATATGAACCATAGTATGATGAAAGATATCCGGGCAGTTATCTTTGACCTGGATGGTACCTTAGTGGATTCCATGTGGAT
>JAFUKS010000145.1 GCA_017473445.1 Lachnospiraceae bacterium | reverse complement strand
GTTACAAAAGCAGATGGAAGAACATCGGGAAGAAGAGGTTCGCGCATCCCAGGCTGTGATGGAGTGGGATGTAAAGGTGGAGAAACTGTTACAGACTCAGACCTTTATGCAGTCTAATGTGGACCGTATCAATGGAGAGATTGTCCGTTTCGAAGCAGAACTGGATGAGATTTTGAAGGCACTTCAGACCAATGCAGAAGAAGTGACGCAAAAGGAACAGAATATTCAGCAGATAAAGGAGACCATTGCTGCTTCCTTTGATGTACAGAATGAGACCACTATCCGCTTGAATGAATCCATTTCCCGTAAAGATGAGCTTTCACAGAAACAAAAGAATTTCTTTAACAGAAGTCAGGAACTGGCAGAAATTAAAGCATCTTTGGATAAGGAAGTATACCGCCTAAGCATGCAGAAGGAGAAACTGGAAAACAGTATAGAATCCTTTATTAACTACATGTGGGATGAGTATGAAATCACTTTAACGGACGCAGCTACATTACGAAATCCGGAAATGACGGATTTGTCCGCTATGAAGAAAGAAATTTCTGAGTTAAAGGACCAGATAAAGAAACTGGGCAATGTAAATGTAAATGCCATTGAAGATTTTAAGAATCTGATGGAGCGTTATACTTTTATGAAGACCCAGCATGATGATTTGATAGAGGCAGAGGCTACCCTGGAGGGTATTATTCAGGAGTTAGATACAGCCATGAGAAAGCAGTTTACTGAGAAGTTCGCGGAAATTAACCGTGAATTTGACAAGGTGTTCAAGGAACTGTTTGGTGGCGGTAAGGGTACACTGGAGCTGATGGAGGAAGAGGATATTCTGGAGGCAGGTATCCGTATCATCGCACAGCCCCCCGGAAAGAAATTGCAGAATATGATGCAGTTATCCGGTGGTGAGAAAGCACTGACTGCAATTTCCCTGTTGTTTGCCATCCAGAACCTAAAGCCTTCTCCTTTCTGTTTGTTGGATGAGATTGAGGCGGCACTGGATGATTCCAATGTGGGACGTTTTGCAAGATATCTGCACAAGCTGACCAAGAATACTCAGTTTATTGTTATTACCCACAGAAGAGGTACTATGGAAGAGGTGGACCGTTTGTATGGTATTACCATGCAGGAAAAGGGTGTTTCCACACTGGTATCTGTCAACCTTATAGATAAGGATTTAACCGATTAGGGTATATAGAAAGGTATGAACCGATATGAGTAGTGAAAAAAGAAGCTTTTTTGGACGATTGAAGGATGGTCTGACCAAGACCAGAAACAATATTGTAAAAGGAATTGATTCTGTCTTTAGTGGTTTTTCCTCCATTGATGAGGATTTCTATGAGGAATTGGAAGAGATTCTGATTATGGGAGATATTGGCATCAATGCTACTACCGATATTATTCAGAGACTGAAGGTGCAAGTGAAGGAACAGCATCTAAAGGAGCCCTCAGAATGTAAGCAGCTACTGATTCAAAGTATTAAAGAACAGATGCGTGTGGATGAGACAGCATACGATTTTGAACAGAAGCAGTCTGTAATGATGGTAATTGGTGTTAACGGTGTGGGCAAGACCACCTCGGTAGGCAAACTGGCAGGTATTTTAAAGAGCAAAGGCCGCAAGGTATTGATTGCAGCGGCGGATACCTTCCGTGCAGCGGCAGGAGAACAGTTGGCTGAGTGGGCTGACCGGGCGGATGTACCTATGGTAGGTGGTGTAGAAGGTGCGGACCCTGCCAGTGTAGTGTTTGATGCAGTGCATGCAGCCAAAGCAAGAGGTGTGGATGTGCTCTTAATTGATACTGCCGGAAGACTTCATAACAAGAAAAATCTGATGGAAGAGCTACGAAAAATGAATCGTATCATCGACAAGGAATTTCCTGATGCCCATAGGGAGAATCTGATTGTGTTGGATGGTACTACCGGTCAAAATGCATTGGTTCAGGCAAGAGAATTTGGCGAGGTGGCTAATTTGACCGGTATCGTGCTGACCAAGATGGACGGAACTGCCAAGGGTGGCATTGCTGTGGCTATCCAGTCGGAATTGAATGTGCCGGTAAAATATATCGGTGTAGGTGAAACCATAGAAGATTTGGAAAAATTTGATTCAGATGATTTTGTAAATGCATTGTTTGATGTTCCTGTTTCCCGGGAAGAGGAATAAGCAGTGCATAGATATCCGGAAAAGAGGATAGAATAGAATGGAAGAAAAGATGTTGACTTTAGAGAAATTTGAAGAAGCATCAGAGGTGGTAAAGGGTGTAACCCTGGAGACGAAGCTGATTTATAGTGATTTTCTAAGTAACCAATCCGGTAATAAAGTATATTTAAAACCGGAGAATATGCAGTTTACCGGTGCTTATAAGGTCCGGGGTGCATATTATACCATGAGTACTTTAACAGAAGAAGAGCGTCAGAAAGGTCTGATTACCGCATCTGCAGGTAATCATGCCCAGGGCGTGGCTTATGCGGCTAAATGCTATGGTGCGAAAGCTACTATTGTAATGCCCACTACTACACCTTTGATGAAGGTAAACCGCACCAAGAGTTATGGAGCAGAAGTGGTACTCTATGGAGATGTGTACGATGAGGCCTGTGCCAAGGCTTATGAATTAGCTGATGAGCAAGGATATACCTTTATTCATCCCTTTGATGATTTGCGCGTAGCTACAGGGCAGGGCACCATCGCCATGGAAATCGTCAAGGAACTGCCTTTGGTGGACTATATTCTGGTACCTATCGGCGGTGGCGGGTTGGCTACCGGTGTATCTACTCTGGCAAAGCTTTTAAATCCTAAGATTAAGGTCATTGGTGTGGAACCTGCAGGAGCGAATTGTATGCAGGAATCTTTGAAAAATGGTCAGGTGACTACCCTGCCCGGTGTCAGCACCATTGCAGACGGTACGGCAGTGAAGACCCCGGGGAGCAAGATTTTCCCTTATATTCAGCAGAATTTAGATGATATTATTACCATTCCTGATGAGGAACTGGTAGTGGCTTTCCTTGACATGGTGGAGAACCACAAGATGGTAGTGGAGAATTCCGGTTTGTTGGCGGTGGCTGCCATTAAGCATCTGGATATGAAGGATAAGAAGATTGTTGCAATTTTGAGCGGCGGAAATATGGATGTGATTACCATGTCTTCCGTGGTACAACAAGGACTCATTATGCGTGACCGTATCTTTACGGTATCAGTATTGCTGCCTGATAAACCGGGAGAGTTGCATCGGGTATCCGGACTAATCGCCGGAGTGAATGGTAATGTTATTAAGCTGGAGCACAACCAGTTTGTATCCATCAACCGGAATGCAGCTGTGGAGCTGCGCATTACTTTGGAGGCCTTTGGTAGCGAACATAAGCAACAGATTATAGATGCACTGGAAAAAGAAGGTTATAAGCCCAAAGTGGTGCGTACCAATATTTAGATTTTTACGAGAGCACCTTTTGCAGTGCTCTCGTTTTGCCATAGGACATAAAAGTAATTTGGGAATTTACAAGAAAGGGCAGGAGATGGATTTGAATCGAAACAGAATCAAAAAAATACTTTTGTTGACAATAGGGGCATTTTGTTATGCGTCAGCTATCAGTTTGTTCCTGGATCCCAATTCTCTGTCACCGGGCGGGGTGTCCGGTATTTCTATTATCTTGCATCAGGTGACGGGGATAGAAACCGGTACATTATTACTCTTATTTAATATTCCTATTTTAGTTGCTGGTGCGTGGAAATTTGGACTGAAGTTTATTTTTTCCACGGTATATTGTACAGTGTTGGCTTCTTTGCTGATGAATGTGCTTTCTTCCTTTGGGGCAGTGACAGCAGATCCTTTTCTGGCAGCCTTGGCCGGCGGTGGTCTGACTGCCTTGGGGTTGGGCTTGGTATTTAAAAACGGAGGTATCACCGGTGGCTTTGATATCATAGTAAAGTTTCTACGTCTGAAATATCCTCATATGAAGACCGGGTCTTTGTTTTTGGTGGCAGATTCCATGGTGGTACTATTGTCTGCGATTATATTTAGAGACGTGGATGTGGCACTATATGCAGCATTGGTGGTATTTATCAACTCATTTTTGTTGGATGTGGTATTGTATGGCAGGGATGGTGCCAAATTTATCTATATCATCAGTGACAAGTCCAAGGAGATTGCTTCCAGATTGCTTCAGGAACTGGAAATCGGTGTGACCTATATTCATGCGGAGGGAGCTTACAGCGGTAAGGATAAGAAAGTAATTATGTGCGTACTGCGTAAGCATCTGTATCATAAGGCTGAAGAAATTATCAAGCAGGAGGACCCGCAGGCATTTCTGATTATTACCAGTGCTACAGAAATTTATGGAGAAGGTTATAAGAGTATTTTTAGCGAGAAATTGTAAGCAGTGCAGCGTAAAATTGACATTGATATTGTAAAATGCTAAAATTTTATATGATAAAGCTTGTATTATAAAACAAGAAAGAAGGCAAAAGAAAATGAATAAAAGATTTACGTTAGGTTTAATCACATTGGTTTTATCTATAAGCCTGCTGGTTGGGTGCGGTAGCTTAGATGCATCGGATGCTGTCAACAGTGTGGAAACAATAGAGTCATCTGAGACACCGGAAGTTTCCGATGTGGCGGAGTCTGTTGAAAACCAGGAACCGCCCCACGAACATGCTTACACAGAGACAGTCACAACAGAAGCAACATGTACCACTGATGGGGAGAAGACCTTTACTTGTGAGTGTGGAGATAGTTACACAGAGGTTATCACAGCCATCGGTCACATTTTCGAGAACTATACATCTAATGGAGATGCTACTTATTTGGCAGACGGGACAGAGACTGCTACCTGTATCTGCGGAGAAACAGATACAAGGACTGCAGAAGGGTCTATGTTAGAGTACACCTATACTGATATGGATGCGACCATGTATGTGCAAAAGAGTGTAAATGTGAGAAGTATGCCCGGTACTGATGGCGAGAAAATGGGTGGCTTATCTACCAATGATGAAGTGAAGGTGACCGGTCAGTGTGTGGAGACCGGCTGGTATCGCATCGAATTTGATGGAAATGTGGCATATGTGAGCAATAATTACTTGGGTGCTGATAAGGTTGTGGTACAGGAGAGTGTGCCGGAGCAGAGTGGTTCGAGCGGTTATAAAATAGTATTAAAAAGTGGTTATTCCTATGTTGACACCACCGTAGCCTCTTATGCGGAAGCCTGTCAGGTGGCAAATGCACTTGGATATCCTGTATGGCAAATTACCGATGAGGGTGAATACAATGTTTGGTATTATTGTATGGTCAGCCATGTATGGGGCAACACTGACAAAGGCACGTTTGATGCAGATTTCTCCAATGCAGAGAAGCAATTCGTAAGCATCATGGAAGCGCGAGGATATAATCCCTATCCTATTGGAAATAATAATCGCCTGGGTACCAAGGACGGTAGAATCTATATACCGGATGCCAGTGGTGGAACCTGGAGTATTTCCATCTTTGATAGTGGTAGTTATTAAAAGGGGATACAAGGATATATATTGAAACATAAAAATGTGTGGGCTGTCAAGAAAAAATACTTGACAGTCCTTTGTTCTTTGTGTATGATGGTACAGGTGGTGAGAATATGGAAAAAATATTTGAACAAACCTTATTATATGATTTCTACGGCGAGTTGTTGACCCCCCATCAGCGTGCCATTTATGAGGATGCGGTGTACAATGATATGTCCCTCAGTGAGATTGCAGAGTTGCAGGGCATCAGCAGACAGGGAGTACATGATTTGATTAAGCGATGTGACAGGATATTGGCGGATTATGAGGCCAAGCTGCATCTGGTAGAGCGTTTCACCTCTGCCAAGGGGAAGATTAAGCAAATCGTAGAACTGACCCAGGAGTATCCTGAGAATGTGCAGATGCATCAGATTCGGGAGATATCCGAGAGCCTGTTAAATGAGTTTTAGAGGAGTAACCCATGGCATTTGAAAGTTTAACGGATAAATTACAAAATGTATTTAAAAACTTAAGAAGTAAGGGCCGTTTAACTGAGGATGATGTGAAAGCAGCGCTGAAGGAAGTGAAGATGGCACTTTTGGAAGCAGATGTAAACTTCAAGGTTGTAAAGCAGTTCATTAAAAGTGTAGAAGAGAGAGCTATCGGCCAGGACGTGATGAATGGTTTGAATCCGGGCCAGATGGTGATTAAGATAGTAAATGAAGAAATGATTGCCCTCATGGGCAGTGAGACTACTGAGATTGCCATGCAGCCCGGTAAGTCCATTACCGTGATTATGATGGCCGGTCTTCAGGGTGCAGGTAAAACTACAGCTACTGCCAAGATTGCAGGGAAGCTGAAGCAGAAGGGCAAGAAATCTTTATTGGTAGCCTGTGATATTTACAGACCTGCGGCTGTAGAACAGTTGCAGATTAATGGTAAGAAGCAGGAAGTGGACGTGTTCTCTATGGGCACGGACCATAAGCCGGTGGAAATTGCCAAAGAGGCCATTGCCTATGCAGAAAAAAATGGCCATAATGTGGTGATTCTGGATACTGCAGGTCGTCTCCATGTGGATGAAGACATGATGCAGGAGCTCCAGGAGATTAAAGCACAGCTATCCGTACATCAGACTTTATTGGTGGTGGATGCTATGACCGGTCAGGATGCAGTGAACGTAGCCAAGGAGTTTGACGAAAAGGTAGGCATTGACGGTGTAGTACTGACCAAGATGGATGGTGATACCAGAGGTGGTGCGGCACTTTCCATTAAAGCTGTGACAGGTAAGCCTATTCTGTATGTTGGTATGGGTGAGAAACTGACAGATATGGAGCAGTTTTATCCCGACCGTATGGCCAGCCGTATCCTAGGTATGGGTGATGTGCTGTCACTCATTGATAAGGCACAGGCAAGCATTGATATAGATGAGGAAAAAGGCCGGGAGATGGCCGGACGCATGAAGAAAGGTAAGTTCGATTTTGAGGACTATCTGGAGAGCATGAAGCAGATGAGGAATATGGGTGGTTTATCCAGCATCCTCAGTATGTTACCGGGTATGGGCATCAAGGCCGGAGATTTAGAATCCATGGTGGATGAAAAACAGTTGAAACACATGGAAGCAATTGTTTTATCCATGACTCCCCAGGAGCGTCGTAATCCCAAGCTTTTAAATCCTCGGAGAAAGCATCGTATTGCAAGAGGTGCCGGTGTGGATATTGCTGTGGTAAACAGATTTATCAAACAGTTCGAGCAGTACCAGAAGATGATGAAACAGTTTGGTGGTGGCGGAAAGCGTCACGGCGGTTTTGGTGGTTTCCCGGGAATGGGCGGCAGGGGCAGATTCCCCTTTTAAACAGCGTATAGGAACCAGCGGTTCTTATCATATAGGGTACTAACCCAAGAAACATATTATTTTATTTAGTTGGAGGAAAAAACAATGGCAGTTAAAATCAGATTAAGAAGAATGGGACAGAAGAAGGCTCCTTTTTATAGAATCATCGTTGCTGATTCCCGTTCTCCCAGAGATGGCAGATTTATCGAGGAAATCGGCACCTATGATCCCAGTGGTGATCCCAGCATCATCAAGTTCAACGAAGAGCTGACCAAGAAGTGGTTAAGCAATGGTGCTCAGCCTACCGAGGTTGTTGCTAAGCTGTTAAAGATTGCAGGTATCGAGAAATAGTAATCTAATCTTTGGAGGTGGATTATGAAGGATTTAGTAGAAGTTTTAGCAAAGGCCCTTGTAGATCATCCCGATGAGGTAGTTGTTACCGAAAAGACCGAGGGTCGTAACACCGTGATTGAACTTCATGTTGCCGCTTCCGATATGGGAAAAGTTATCGGTAAACAGGGGAGAATTGCAAAAGCAATTCGTTCTGTTGTAAAAGCAGCATCAACCAAAGACAATAAGAGAGTTGACGTAGAAATCGTCTAAAGTGCATAAGAGAAACATGCTCTGCGTGTTTCTCTTTACTTTTATGGATTCATTTGATACGGAGGAATGGATGGAAGAGTTTTTTAAGGTTGGAGTCATTACTTCCACTCACGGAGTGCGTGGAGAGGTTAAAGTGTATCCCACTACAGATGATCCCAGAAGATTTAAAAGATTGAAGGAAGTACTTTTGGATACCGGAAAAGAGCGTTTGCCCCTGGAAATTGAAGGCGTGAAGTTTTTTAAACAGTTCGTGATCTTAAAATTCAAGGGCATCGATAATATAAATGATGTGGAAAAATATCGCCAAAAGGAGTTGTATGTACCGCGAAAAAATGCAGTCAGACTTTCCAGAGACGAGTATTTTGTGGCAGATTTAATGGGCCTTAGAGTAATTGATGAAGCGGATGCGGAAGTGGGTATTCTGGAAGAAGTAATGGAAACCGGTGCCAATGATGTATACGTGATTCGTATGACAGACGGTAAGGAGCTTCTGTTACCGGCCATTAAACAGTGCGTACTGGAAGTGAATGTGGAGGATGGTTTTGTGCGGGTCCACATTATGGACGGATTATTGGATTAAGAGGGGTTTGAGAATGCAATTTCATGTGTTAACCTTATTTCCTGAGATGATTGTACAGGGGCTTCATACCAGTATCATCGGCAGGGCGGTGGAACAGCAAATATTGTCTGTCAATGCAGTAAATATCCGGGATTATACTTTGGACAAGCATGGTAAAGTGGATGACTATACTTATGGAGGCGGTGCCGGTATGTTGATGCAGGCACAGCCGGTATACGATGCTTACAAAGCGGTATGCGGAGAACGTAAGGTGCGAACCGTATATGTGACCCCCCAGGGGACACCTTTTACTCAAAAACTGGCAGGGGAACTTTCAAAGGAATCGGAGCTGGTGTTTCTGTGCGGACATTACGAGGGAATAGACGAGAGAGTATTAGAAGAGGTTGTAACAGACTATATATCCATTGGTGATTATGTGCTTACCGGTGGCGAACTGCCTGCCATGGTGATGATAGATGCCATTGCCAGATTGGTGCCGGGTGTTTTAAATAATGAGGTTTCCGCGGAGACAGAGAGCTTTCATAATGATTTGCTGGAGTATCCCCAGTATTCCAGACCTGAAGTATGGATGGGAAAGCAGGTGCCGGAGGTTCTTTTGTCCGGTAATCATACCAAAATTGCGACCTGGCGCTTGGAGCAGTCCAAAGAACGTACTCGCAATGTGCGGCCGGATTTGTTTGCCAAATATGAGGCAAAGGAGAAATTGATAAAAGATTTGTCCAAAGAAAAGCGTAATTATATTCATATGATGGAAAGTCTTTCCAGGGGACGAGCGGAGCTTATCCGTCGTAAGGGAAGTCAGGTGCTTTTATATGATGCACAAATTGGAATGGCTTATTTAAAGGCAACGGATGAGGTGTGGGCTTTAGAAGCATTGGAATGTCTGCCTAAAGAGGCGGTTGTCTGTTATACCAATCAGCATCAGATGCTTCCGCTATTAAAGCGGTTTTGGGAGCAATGTGAGATTTTAGAAAAGCGAAATGCCTGCTATACCCAAAAGGATAATCTCTATGTAAGGCATAAGGATATCCGGAGCAGAAACTGCGGAGATATTATTTGTTATCAGGCATATGAGGAGGAAACTCCTGTAGCATACATAGAAATAAAAAAGGATGGGATACCGGACCTGCCGGTACTTTACCATAGACCGGGGGCAGAACCGAATGCTTTGCAGCAGGAGCAATATCTAACTTCTTTGATTGCTTATACGGTGAATAAGCAAAAGGAGACCGGATGTATCCCATATTTGCAGATTTCTGCACAGGATGGATGTGCAAGAGCTCTTTTGGAGCAGATGGGATTGTATGTTTCAGGAGATGTTGTATATAAAGTAGAAAAAATATAAAAAACACTTGCAATTATATTGGGATTATTATATAATTTTAACGTTGTGAAAACGAGATGGTCCTCTGTTACATAGGTATTAAGAACATCCAATTTTTTATAAGGAGGCTCATGAGATGAGTAATATTATTAAGGAAATCGAAGCAGAACAGTTAAAAGCAACTGTAGACCAGTTTGAAGTTGGTGATACCGTAAAGGTTTATGGTAAAATCAAGGAAGGTAACCGTGAAAGAATTCAGGTATTCGAAGGCGTTGTAATGAAGAAGCAGGGCGGCAGCAACAGAGAAACCTTCACTGTTAGAAAGACCTCTAACGGCGTTGGCGTAGAGAAGACCTGGCCTTTACATTCCCCTAACGTAGAGAAGATTGAAGTAGTTAGAAGAGGTAAAGTACGTCGTGCTAAGCTGAACTACTTAAGAGACCGCGTAGGTAAGAAGGCAAAGGTAAAAGAGTTAGTTAAATAATTTTACAAAATGCAAACAAAAGAACATACTCCTGCGAGTATGTTCTTTTCTATTTTCGCGAAATATGATATGATAAGCACAGTGGAAAAACAAGCGGCGCGTTCCGCGCCATTTGTTTTTCCTGTGCTTATCAACGAGCAAACTGTCTGCGTAGCAGACAATGAGCGCGATAGCGCGGGTTTGCGAGTCTGAAGGCTTGCGAGTCTGAGCAGGAACTGCAGGCAGACGTAGCAGACAATGAGCGCGATAGCGCGAGTTTGCGAGTCTGAAGGCTGCGAGTCTGAGTAACTTGATTTAAGGAATTTTTGGCATGGCAAAACATAAAGGACTTAGTTTTTATAGACGAAAGAAGAAATGGAATATAGCACTGCTGAAAGAAATCTTCAGTTGGCTGGCAGGAATACTGGTAGCACTTTTTTTGGCCGGCGTACTGAACTATTTTTTTGGCATGCGTATTGGTATGGTGGGTGTTTCCATGGAGCCGGAGCTTGTTAACGGTCAAATGGTACTAATCGATAGATTTGGATATTCCCTTTTTGGTCCTAAGGCCGGAGATGTAGTAGTGTTTCTGCCCAATGGAAATAAGAATTCCCACTATTACATGAAGCGGGTTGTGGCAACGGCCGGTGATAAGGTACAGATTGTAGAAGGGGTATTATATGTAAATGGAGAGGCTTCTCCCTGGGTTACGGAGATGATTTTAGATGCAGGTATTTCAGAGAACGAACTGGTATTGAAATTCGGGGAATATTTTTGTATCGGAGATAATCCCAATAATAGTGAAGACAGCCGGTCTGCTAATATCGGTCCTATAGAAGAAGCGGATATTGTAGGACGAGCATGGTTTAAATTAAAGCAAGGACAGGAAAAGGCAGGCTTTATTCATTAAAATAAGGAGTAAAGTCTGTTTCAAAGAAAGAGAGAAAAAGAATGAATTATCAATGGTATCCCGGTCATATGACCAAAGCAAAGCGTATGATGCAGGAAGACATTAAATTGGTGGATCTGGTGATTGAACTGGTAGATGCTCGTATTCCCATGAGTAGCCGGAATCCGGATATTGATGAACTGGGCAAAAATAAATCCCGCATTGTATTATTAAACAAGTCTGATTTGGCCGATCCGGCAGTGAATAAAGATTGGATGAAATACTTTAAAGAGAAAGGCATCCATGTGTTGGAAATCAATGCCCGTAGCGGTATGGGTATCAAATCAATCAATGGTGTGGTGCAGGAGGCTTGTAAAGAAAAGATTGAGAGGGATCGTAAAAGAGGAATTATCAATCGTCCTGTAAGAGCCATGGTGGTAGGGATTCCCAATGTGGGGAAATCCACCTTTATCAACTCCTTTGCAGGAAAGGCATGTGCCAAAACAGGAAACAAACCGGGTGTTACTAAGGGAAAGCAGTGGATTCGTTTAAATAAGAGTCTGGAGCTTTTAGACACACCGGGTATCCTTTGGCCTAAATTTGAAGACCAGAGTGTGGGCAAGAAATTAGCTTATATTGGGTCCATGAATGATGAAATCATGATTATGGATGAGCTGGCCTGTGATTTGATTAAGGATCTTTCTGTAACCTATCCCACAGCTATTTCTGAAAGATATGATATTATGGTGGGAGAGAAGGCAACAGAGACCTTGGCAGGCATAGCAGAAAGCAGAAAATGTTATTTGAAGGGTGAGCAACTGGATTTGGAGAAAGCGGCTGATATTCTGATGGATGATTTCAGAGCAGGCAGATTGGGGCGTATATCATTAGAGATACCTGAGATTGCTCAGGCGTAGAAAGGAAGACTGGAATGAAAAAGAGCAAGTCAGCGAAAATATTACAGGAACTGTTGGATACAGGAATTTATCTATTGGTAGTTTTGATTATAACCTTTTTGGTGGTTCGTTTTGTAGGGCAACGTACAGAAGTAGATGGAGAATCCATGTTACCCACATTGGAACACCAGGATCAGCTATTGGTTGACAAGATTTCCTATCGCTTTCATGATCCCGAGCGTTTTGACATTATTGTATTTCCCTATCCGGGAAATACACAATTGCGATATATCAAAAGGATTATCGGCCTACCCGGAGAGACGGTGCAGATTGGACAGGATGGTACCATCTATATTAATGGTGAGGCTTTGAAGGAATCCTATGGCAGTGAGATTATACGTCAGGATATGATTGGTTTGGCGGCAGAGCCAATTACGCTTGGTGCAGATGAATACTTTGTTATGGGTGATAATCGGAATTACAGCCGGGACAGCCGAATGGCAGATGTGGGAAATATACATAGAGATACTATTATCGGAAAAGCGTGGGTTCGTATCTGGCCTTTAAGTGGCTTTGGATTCGTAGAAGATTAGGGGGAACGTATGGCACAAAAGAGTATTGGTGAAATAAAGAATGAAATGCAGGCAGCTTGTATCCATGAGCTGCCTGCATTTATAGAGTGTTATCGGGAAGATGAGAGAGGGGGCGTGCAGAAGCTATTGGAAAGCGCCCGCAAGAAAATTGAAGCATTAGAAAAAGAACGTCTTCGCTGTGAAGCATTGAAAAAATATGAGCGGATGTATCAGGAATATGGACTTGTATGCGGAATTGATGAGGTGGGTCGGGGACCCTTGGCCGGGCCGGTAGTTGCCGGTGCAGTTATTCTACCGAAGGATTGTGATATTTTATATATAAATGATTCCAAGCAGTTGTCCGAAAAAAAGAGAGAAGAGCTTTATGATGTGATAATGGAGAAAGCAGTAGCCTGTGCAGTGGGTTATGCCACTCCGGAGCGAATTGATGAAATCAATATTTTGCAGGCCACTTATGAGGCTATGAGAGATGCCATTGGAGCACTTGGGGTGAAACCGGAGGTGCTTTTAAATGATGCGGTGACAATTCCCAAGGTATCCATAAAACAGGTGCCCATTATAAAAGGAGATGCAAAGAGTATTTCCATAGGAGCTGCCAGTATCATTGCAAAAGTTACCAGAGACCGGTTGATGGTCCAATATGACAGTGTATTTCCGGAATATGATTTCGCGGGTAATAAAGGCTATGGCAGTGCTGCTCATATAGATGCACTGAAAAAATATGGTCCTACGCCCATACATCGAAGAAGCTTTATCAAAAATTTTGTGGATTAGGAGATTATTTTTACCATAAAAAGAAAGGAGCGGGCATGAATCTGAATTTGAATAATATCTTATTGAATAACAGACCCATGCAGGATACCACTGTGGAACTGAATGTGAATCAGCTGGTAAATGCAGAGGTATTGAAGCGTCAGATTCGTGCGTTGGTTCCCGGACAGACGATTTTGGGAGAAATTGTCGCTAAAAATGGTAGTGACATACAGATTCGTCTGCTGGATAATTTGTTGGTAAATGCCCGCCTGGACCAGGACATGAATATTGGAGTTGGCAAAAGTATGACCTTCCAGGTAAAAAACAATGGGGCGGCACTTACTTTAAGTCCTTTATATGAAAATATGGCTACAGAAGCAAGTGCGCTCAAAGCACTGGATATGGCAGGACTTCCGGTGACGGAAAAAACCATGGAGATGGCCGGAAAACTGATGGAGCAAGGTCTGCCCATTGATAAAAACACCCTGCAACAGGTGTACCGGGAGCTGAATTTATATCCACAGGCTCCTGTGGGAAATATTGTGAATCTTCATAAGATGGGGATTCCTGTAAATGAGGTGAACTTAAGTCAGTATAATGCTTACCAAAACATGAATCATCAGCTGCTGGAGGGAATGGGGCAGATGTTGAATGATTTCCCCCAGCTATTGAACACAATGGCTGGTGAGGGGAAATTTCAGGATGTAGCTACGTTATTAAAACAGCTGGTAGGTATGGCTGCCGGTGAGCCCCACGTAGCAGAAGGAAGTCCACAGGCACAGACCATAAATGGAGAGGGTATTGTAAGCAACTTGCAGGAACAGGCAGTCCGGATAAGTGATGACCGGGCCGGTAGTAATCCATCAGAGGTAAATCCTCTCGGAGAGATCGGCACATTACGTCCGGGAGAAATAAAATGGGATTTGAATGGAATTGCCGAGCTTTTGCAACGAGCAGATGAATCAGCGGATACTATTAAAAATTTGCTGGAACAGCTACGAATAATACAGAATAAAACAGAGCCGGGAGCTTCTACCGGGGAGAAGCTTTTGAGTACCCTGCTGGAGGGGATAAAGGAGAAATGGCTGTTATCCCCGGAGGAAATGGAAGAACCGGGGCGGGTACAGGAGTTTTATCGTAAATTGACCCATCAGCTATCGGAGCTTACAGAGAATCTGGAGCAATTAGGACAGCAGCATAGCTCAGTGTATAAGGCTACGGTTAATATGAACCAAAATTTAGAATTTCTACAGCAATTGAATCAATTGTATACCTATGTTCAATTGCCGATAAAACTGCAGCATGGTGAGGCACATGGTGATTTATATGTGTATACCAACAAACGTCATTTGGCATCCAAGGATGGACAAATCAGTGCACTGTTACATTTGGATATGGAACATTTGGGGCCGGTGGATGTATATGTGGCGATGCAGAATGAGCGTCTCAATACCAATTTCTATTTAAAGGACGATGAGATGCTGGATTTCATTCATGAACACATGGAGCTTTTGACAGAGCGTCTTAAAAAAAGAGGTTATCATTGTAATTTTGAACTGTCGGTACGCAATGAAGCGGGGCAGGCACAGGAAAAAGCAAGCGTAAATATCGATTCCTTGTTGGAGCGGGAGCACAAGATGCCTATCGCCATGTATTCTTTTGATGTAAGGGGATAAAGTAAAGACTCGTCGATAGTTTGCCGGTGGCAAATTTTAGGGAGGATGTATGGAGAAAAATAAACCTAAGCAGGCCATAGCTTTGGAGTATGACCCTTCTGATGAAGCACCTAAGGTCATTGCTTCCGGCCGTGGTATCATTGCAGAGCGTATGATAGAAAAAGCCAAAGAAAGCAATGTACCGGTGCACCGGGACGATAAGCTGGCAGATACCTTGTCCAGACTGGAAATAGGGGATATGATACCGCCGGAATTATATGAGGTGGTGGCAGAAATATTGATATTTGTGGATTCCATGGACAAGCTGAAATCAAAGATGAAGAAATAAAGGGGAGAAGAGGAAGTGAATCAAAGGGAAAAGGGGAGCAGAATGGAGCAGTTGGCCTGTACTTATTTGGAAGAACGGGGCATGCGTATTGTGGAACGTAATTTCCGCTGTAGCGCTGGGGAAATTGATGTTATAGGGTATCATAGAGGCTATCTGGTGTTTGTGGAAGTGAAATATCGTGCGGGAACTCGAAAGGGCGGTGCTCTTGGGGCAGTGGATTATCGCAAACAACGTCGAATATGCAAGGTGGCTGATTATTACCGCTATATACACAAGGTAAATGATTTTGCAAAAATCCGTTATGATGTACTGGCTATTCAGAATGAGGACATTACATGGATTCCCAACGCTTTTATGCATATTTATACACGAAATATGTAAAATTAAAGAAGATTTAAAAATTTTGATAGGGAACAATTAAAAAAAAGATGTTTTAATGAGTACGTTGGAAAAAATATGGGAGTATGGAGGCTGTTATGGCGAATATTTTAGTGTGTGATGATGATAAGGAAATTGTAGATGCGATTGAGATTTATTTATGTCAGGATGGTAATGAAATCTTTAAGGCCTACGACGGAGAACAGGCCATTGAAATTTTAAGCCGGGAGAATATTCATCTGCTGATTATGGATATTATGATGCCTAAGTTGGATGGTATCAGAGCAACCATGAAAATCAGGGAATATAGCAGTATTCCGATTATTATCTTGTCTGCTAAGTCCGAAGATGCGGATAAGATTCTGGGACTTAATATTGGTGCAGATGATTATATTACCAAGCCCTTTAATCCTTTGTAACTGGTGGCAAGAGTAAAATCTAATCTGAGCAGATATACCTCTCTGGGAAGTTTAGGTGCAGAAAGTCAGAG
>JAFUKS010000144.1 GCA_017473445.1 Lachnospiraceae bacterium | reverse complement strand
TATATTCGCCACAGAACATTGTGCCGAGAATTACATGCTGTCTTTGTGGGGCCTACAGCAGGCTGGCAATGTTCATGCCGTAAAAGACACCGTCCCTAACCGAAGGGGCACTTTTGAAAATCCAGCCAAGGGGCAGCCCAGTTGTCCACGGTGAGGATGGGCATGGCAGTCCGCAGGGGCGGGAACAGGAAGGCAGGAGGGCTAATGCGGATGGGGGCAGGGAAGAAAAGGGTGACAAAAAGGACCGTGCAAAATGCACGGCCCTCTTTATTAAGGAGAATTATCTTTGTACACGTCCGGAAGCATCGCCACCTGCTAAGGTCTCTACTTCCTTTCTTGATACCAGGTTGAAATCGCCGGGGATGGTGTGCTTCAATGCGGAAGCTGCTACACCGTACTCCAGTGCTGCCTTGAAATCCTTGCCATCCAGCATACCGCAGATGACACCACCTGCGAAGGAGTCACCGCCACCTACACGGTCCACGATAGGATGGATGCTGTATTCCTTGGAGTGATAGAACTCCTTGGTATCTCTGGAATAGATACACGCAGACCAACCGTTATCGGAAGCGGAACGGCTTACACGCAGGGAAGATACACAATATTCAAAGTTAAACTTCTCTACCATCTGCTCAAAAATGGACTTGTAGCCTGCCAGCTCCAGCTCACCGCTGGTAACATCGGTCTCACCGGGCTTGAATCCCAGTACCAGCTCTGCATCCTCTTCATTACCGATACATACATCTACATACTTCATCAGATTGGTCATGACCTTCTGCGCCTTCTCAGAGGACCACAATTTCTTACGGAAGTTTAAGTCTACGGATACCTTTACACCGTGCTTCTTTGCTGCAATCAGAGCCTTCTCGGTAAGCTCAGCTGCACTATCAGATACAGCAGGAGTAATACCGGTAAAGTGGAACCAGTCAGCCCCATCAAAGATTGCATCAAAATCAAAATCTGCCTCGGTTGCAGTAGAGATAGAGGAATGTGCTCTATCGTAAACTACCTTGGAGGGTCTCATGGAAGAACCACTCTCCAGGAAGTAAATACCCAGTCTCTCACCGCACTTTGCGATGTGCTTGGTACATACATTATATTTTCTCAGTGCTGCTACTGCACACTCACCGATTTCATTATCAGGAACTGCGGTAACAAACTCTGCATCATGGCCGTAGTTAGCCAAGGATACTGCTACGTTTGCTTCGCCACCGCCGTAGCATACATCAAACTCATCAGCCTGAATAAATTTCTCATTGTTGGGGGTGGATAATCTCAGCATGATTTCACCCATAGTGATTACTTTTGCCATTGTGATATATTCCTTTCTTTATATAGGTTTCCGTTAAGGTAGCCATGCCACCTGATATTCCTTTATTTCTGTACCAAATGTACTGCAAATCCGCCGATTTCTTCCTGCAGGTAAATAGCCTTCAGCACACCCTTGGCATCTCTCTTGGCAGATTCCTCGTTAAACGCTACACCCAAAACAGAGCTCATATAATTGATGGCTCTCTCAATGTAATTGGTACGAATTGCAATGTGGCCATACTTGCCCAAATAAGGACTCTTCATTACTTCCACAGCAGAACCTGCAAATACAGAGCTGTTGCCATTCTTTGCGGGCATGCCAAACAGGAATGCAAAACGGTTCGCTGCCTTCAATGCGTCCTCTTCATTGTCTGCATTGATACCTACATGAGCCAGTTCAAAGCCAAGCATGGTCTGTACCGCTTCTCTGGTCAGCTGTTCAATCTTGTCCCACTCGCCTGCATTAATCAGGTCACCGGGTACCATCCAGGAACCACCACATGCGATAATCTTATTAAAATCCAGATAGGAGTTCAGATTCTTGGCATTAATACCACCGGTAGGCATAAACTTCATATTCACATAAGGAGCTGCCATCGCCTTAATCTTTGCCAAACCACCGGACTGCTCTGCGGGGAAGAACTTTACCACATCCAGACCCAGTTCAATGGCCTGCTCAATATCGGAAGGACTGGAGGTACCGGGAGTAATCGGTACATTCTTCTCGATACAATATTTTACAGTCTTGGGATTCAAGCCGGGACTTACAATAAACTGTGCTCCTGCCTGAACAGCTGCATCCACCTGTGCTGCATTCAGCACAGTACCTGCACCCACACACATATCAGGAAAGCTGTCCGTCATAGCCTTGATGGCACCTGCTGCCGCATCTGTACGGAAGGTTACCTCTGCACAGGGCAGACCGCCCGCACACAGAGCCTTTGCCAACGGCACCGCATCTTCCACTCTATCAATCTTTACTACTGGTACAATTCCGATTTTACTGATTTTCTCTAATACTGGATTCATATTGACCTCCCATTTCCCAAACTCATATCCTCTGTCATACTCTTACATCAAAACTCGCAAACACGCATTAACGCGCTCATTGTCTGCTTCGCAGACGGTTTGCTCGTTATTCGCGAACAAAACCAAATGCCTGCTACGCAGTCGCTTGGTTTTGTCTTCGCTTACATTATATCACATCCTCTGTTTCACTTCCTATTGTATTTTTTGCTGTTTTACGGGCAAAAAATGCTAATAATGCCAGAATTAGTGCAATAACAATGCATAAAATGCTCACAATCAAGCCTTCAGTGGCTCCCGCAGGATGATAATTAAGCTCTAATTCATAATCTCCCGGGCTTAGTTCCACAGCCAAAAGAGCTTCTCCAAAGGTGGTCCATTGTGTCTTCTGTCCGTTCAGCAACAGTTCATACCCTTCTTCTCTGGGCAGGGACAGAATCAATTTGCCCGGCCGATCCAAATGCAAAGTACCGGTCAGGTGCTTGCTGTCATATGCCACATCTTCCATATGGCTTGCGGCCAATACAGTCAATGCCTCCTCCAGCACTTTCTCATCCATTCTGAAAAACTCCACAGAAATCTCCGGTGTAGTATCTCCATCGTCCCCGTTTTCCAACGTGATATATTCTCCAGTCTCCAATTCTCCCAGATAGATAATCCGGTCCACCTTTAAATCATTGTAGATATGACCATCCATACTATCTCCCTTTGCCGAGATTTTCTTGGTACCGGAAGAGGTTACCAGGCCATAGTACACACCAGCCTCCTCTGCCACAAAATTGATGATACTCTTCTTACTCTCCTTTTTTACCAGGGTAAACAGCTGACCTGTTACACCCAGATCTGCCACCAACTGATTTTGCAGTCTGAGTCCGTCTGCCGTGCTTCCTTTCTGAATATCCCATCCGGTGGGAGCTACATATCCGAAGGGCAGGCAATTTTCATACTGATACAAATACACATCCCCACTTCTTTCCAGAAGGGTGTAAAGGCTGTTACCATAATCATCCTTTTCCCCAAACATGTATTTCACATTCAGCATGGCCGCAGTAAGTGCTGTAGCTCCGTCATAACCGTAATATACCTTGCTATAGTGCATCCCCAGCTGCCTATACAAATCCATTACATAGGAATTCAGGGTAGAGGAAAAAACAGATGCAGTGGGATACCCCACCAAAGTACCGTCATTCTTGGTCTTACGGGTAAATTTTTCTGTCCGGTAAAAACCATCCTCCAACTCCTTGGTCACCTGATACAGATTATCATAATCCTTAATAGGGTTCAGATAGTTGGAACGGATGGTGCTTCCTACCGTAGTATTTACTGTATTGGCCGCCAATTCCACAATCACCAGAGCCAGGGCCACCACTCCCACCGCATAGCGTTTCCAGTTCTCCGTTCCGGTACGATACAAATATACCAACACACCGTAAAGCACTGCAAAAAACAGACTCAACAAAATGACCCCCGGTTCAAAATCCTCATGCTCCACAAACTTCTCGCAAAACAGCAAAAACAGCGTACCTGCCAGCACTCCGTGTACAATCTGTTTGGGCTCCATAGCCTGCACATATCGTAATGCCTCATGACACATAACAAGTACCAAAAAGACATATATAAAGGACTGGCGAGCAGGCAGGGAATCCGGCCAGTTTAATCCATGCCAGATAAAATTCAACATATTGGTGCTAAAACCGATAAGCATAAAACAGGACAATGCGGCCATACCAAACCGCCTGCGCACAGGGACCTTCTGATTGGTCAGATACATGGGTAACAATACAAATACTGCACATCCGCAATAAATATTGGGCCAATGATCCAATCCTCTTTCTGTACTAATACACATACAATGCCTTGCCAGCATGTCCAATACAGCAAAATAGGACTCCAGCTTTTCCGGAAATTGAATATCCCCAAAATCTGTCTGCAAAATGGCACAAACCTCCGGTATCAGCAATATTCCGGCAGTACCTCCTGCCAATAGGGAAAAAAGCACAAACTGTCCAATCCCCTTTAAGTTCACTCTCTCCGTGAAAAACAGGAAAATAAAGTACAACACCAGGAAAATACACACCATAATGGAAATATAATAATTGGTGAAAATACAAAGGGATAGCATAATATAATATAACCAGGGCTTATTTTGTCGTGCCAGACGCTCCAGTCCCAATACCAAAATAGGAAGCAACAGCACGCAATCCAGCCACATAATATTCCAGTTATAAGCCATCATATATCCGGAAAGAGCATAAAAGGATGAAAATAAAAGGGCCATCATACAGTAGGCATTCCCGTGTCCTTCTCCCCTGTCCTCATAATGCTTTTGCAGATATATGTAGGCAGTCAGACCACAAAGGCCGATTTTGGTAACCGCCAGATAGGTCATAAACTCCATCAAATGCTCTGGGGGGAACAAAAATGCAAGCCAGTGGGAAGGACTGGCAAGATAATACACAAAAAGGGCCAGAAAATTAGAGCCGATACCCACATTATAGGAAAAGCCCAGACTCTCTCCCTCCTGCACCTTTCTCATAAATTCACTGAAAAAGGGCATGTATTGATGATACATGTCCGATACTAAAAAGCTTCTGTCTCCAAAGGGATAAATTTTCTGAAGGATAAACAAAAAAAGCATAATCAGCACCGGTATCAAAAAAGCACATACCGGTAACATCCGACGCACAGTAAATACATTTTTCCAATGGCCTCCCAGCCCTTTTATCTGTTTCATAGATTTCTCCTTCGGCTATCACATATCTGCCTTTCATTCTACTTTATTTTCAGCAGATTGTTAATAGATATTTTCACATTTTCCTTTAATGTATCACCTGCCAGCTTGGTCAGGGATTGAAGGGTGAACTTCAGCATTTTCTTGGTCTCATCATCCACCTCTTTGTAGGCTGCCCGTACCCTTTTCAGACTTTCCTTGGGATTGGCTGCCAGGGTAATCAAATCATCCGCCTGGGTTGCACCCACAATATTAAACAGCGTGTCAAAAAACTGCTTGGCCTGTTCCTTTTCCAATTGCAACAGCCAGTCCGTTACTGTATGGTCCATAAGTCGCAAACTCTCGTATACCTGATGCGCCACTACAAATCTCCCCTCTACCACCTGCCAGGAAAAGGGATCGTGCTGCATCAATCCGAAGCTGTTGCTTTCCACCACCTTGTATCTCATATCCCATTCAAAAAGCATTCCGAAAAAGGAAGAATGGGGTAATATCTTTACTACCCGGTCTGCAATTTTATCGTAACCGCATTCCTCCAATACCTCCCGACGGAATCCGGGGCCATCCATATTATATACCCGAATAATCTTATCCTGAATATCCGGCTTGCACTTCATGGCACTGTAAATAGCCAGGTTGCCGCCTTTGGAATGCCCGCCCACATACAGGGGCTGCCGGATACGGTCTGCCACCATATTCAGGTATTTTACAGCATAGGACTGACCGGGAATGGGATATTGATGTATCATATTGAAATCTTCCTTCCAGCCTACGATGGTTTCATCCGTCCCTCGAAATGCCACATAAATGGTTCCATCCTCCAGCAAAAAAGTAATTGCGGAAAATTGTGTTTCCCATTCCTTCTCCACTATATTGACATAGCAATTCAGCTTCATGTTGCCAAAACGCTTGCTGCCAACCATACCTTCAAACAATGCCCGATTGCTCTTTTCGTAGCGTTCGTCTGCAAAAAGCAGCTTCTCGTCAGCCAGCTGTGCCACCTGCTGCAAAGAAACTGACGCCGCATTCTCCTTAATTTCCGGCACCAGGCCTTCAAATTTCAAATAGGAAAGCTGACACAAAATGAGACTGTCCACCTCATTCATCCCTTCTTCTGCAAGGGGAATTTGTCCGTATTCCTTTAGATATTCTATCATTGTCCCCTTCATGCTTATCTCTCCTTACCAATCATCTGGGATTTATGTTTTTTCCCATGGTATTATTTTATTATTGTTTTCCTTATTTTTCCACCCAAAATCCAGCCTTTTACCTATAATTAAGAATAATTTATAAATTTATAATAAATGGACGTTATTGCCTATTATTTTGATATGTGGTATTTTTTATACATGATATTCAAAGGCTGATTTGCAATCCGCAGGTCACAGATAAAGGAGGACTGACATGATTCGACTGGTTGCTGATTCCACTTGTGATTTATCTCCCGATTTAAAGGAGCAATTTGATATTATTAGCATTCCCCTTAATATTGTAATGGAGGATAAAAGCTACTTTGACGGAGAAGAAATTACTCCCGATGAAATATATGAATGGGTAGATGCCAACCGCACTACCCCCAAGACTGCTGCCGTATCCTATGAAAAGGCACAGGCTATCCTAAAGCCCTACATGGATGCCGGAGATGAGATTATTTTTATCGGCATTTCCGAGCAAATGAGTACCACCAATAATGTGATGCGCCTTTTAGCAGAGGATATGGAATATGATAAACTCTACGTAGTAGATTCCATGAATTTGTCCACCGGCATCGGTTTACAATTACTCTATGCCAACCAATTGATACGGGAAGGAAAAACTGCCGGAGAAATCGTTCCTCTTCTGGAGGACCGGCGAGGCAAGGTAAGGGCCAGCTTTGTAGTAGAGACCCTGACCTATCTGGCCAGAGGCGGCAGATGCAGTGCCGTTACCGCATTGTTGGGTAACACCCTGAAATTAAAGCCCCAGATTGTGGTGGAAAACGGTGCTATGAAGGTGGGTAAAAAATACCGCGGCAGACAGAATTCCGTACTACTCAAATACGCACAGGAGCTGGAAGAATTGCTCCTTCAGGCTGATCCTTCCTGTGTGTTTATCACCCACTCCGGGTGTGATATGGATACCATTGCTCCCATCAAAGCATACTTAAACAATCTCAATCACTTTCAGAATATTTATGTAACCCGTGCAGGAGGCGTTATTTCCAGCCACTGCGGACCGGGCACTCTGGGTGTTCTGTTTTATAGCAAGTAAATAAAAAAGGATGTGAACCATACCGGCTCACATCCTTCTATTATTTACTTGCTATATTGTGAAGACAAATTTCTTATAAATCCAATCCCTTGGCTTCATCACACCCCAGTACAATGTTCATACACTGGATTGCTGCACCGGAGGCACCCTTACCCAAATTATCAAACTGAGCAGATACCACAATACGCTCTTCATTTCCGGTGACATAAATCTTCAATCCGTCCCAACCGGATAAGCCATTTCCTGCCAGGAAACCGCCCGCTGCAATTTCATCATCAGGTGCACTTACCTTGATAAACTGCTCACCTTGATAATACTGTGCATAATACGCCAGTAAGCTTTCCGGCGTCATCTCTTTGCTAAGCATATCCGCATACAGAGGCACAGATACCACCATGCCGCTATAATAATCATCAATGATGGGGGAAAACAAAGGCGTTCTCTCAATACCGGTAATGGCCTTCATCTCCTTCAAATGCTTATGCTGTTGGGTCAGGGCATATTCCCGTCCGGAAGAAAACTCCCCGGGTCTGTCCTCGCTTTCATACACAGCAATGGTCTTTTTACCCGCTCCACTGTATCCGGAAAGTGCAAAGCTGCTGACAGGATAATCCTTCGGCAAAATCCCTCCTGCTACCAGTGGATATACCAAAGAAATGAAGCCGGTAGCATAACAACCAGGCACAGCAATTCTCTTGCCTTCCTTAATCGCCGCTCTATGTTCCTTGGATAATTCTGCAAAACCGTAAGCCCAGCCATTTTCCGTACGATGGGCAGTGGATGCATCAATGATTACCACATTCTCATTCTCCACTAAAGCTACGGACTCCTTGGCTGCTGCATCAGGCAGGCACAGGAAGGTAATATCCGATGCATTAATCATCTTCTTACGTTCCTGGGGATCCTTTCTGAG
>JAFUKS010000143.1 GCA_017473445.1 Lachnospiraceae bacterium | reverse complement strand
TTTTATTATAATGTATTGCAAGAAAAATCACAAGAAGTTATACTAAGTGCAAGCAGTTCCCCAAAGAATGAATTGCATATGAATACCCTATTAAAGGAGAGACTGAAATGGCAAAATATAATGAAGTCGATGAAGAAATGACTGTAGATCTGACTCTGGATGACGGCACTGAAGTGACCTGTGCCATCGTCACCATCATGGAGGTAGAAGGAAAAGATTATATTGCATTACTTCCCTTAGATGAAAATAAGGAAAATGAAGATGGCGAGGTATGGTTCTACGAATATAGTGAAAATCCCGATGACCCTAACGAGGAGCCTGTTCTGGGTTATATTGAGGATGATGATGTGTACGAAATGGTATCTGACAAATTTGATGAGTTTCTGGACAACTGTGAATTTGACGAAATTGTTTCCGATTAATCCCATAAATAAATCGACTGGGCAGCCTGGGGCGTTCCTTTGTACCGATGGTATAAAGAAGCTCCAGGTTTTTCTTTGCTCTGGTCATGGCCACATATAAAATCCTTCTCTCCTCTTCACAATGTTCCGCCGCCGGCAGATTTCCCTTCGGATAAATTTTTTCATTTACCTCCGGTATGTAAACCCGATCAAATTCCAACCCCTTGGCACCATGTACTGTCATAAGTTGAATCTTTTCCTCCCCGCAACTACATTGGGGAACCTTTCTTTCATAATCTTGGGCTGCCGCCTTCCACTCCTTCCAGTCTGTATATTCTGTTGCTTCCTGCAATAGCCATCCCATAAGTTCATTGTACTCTTCCAGTCTTTCCTTATTATTACCCGCCTCCATCCTGCAATATTGCTCATATCCCACCACCTTCCAGATATAATTCACTGCAAGCGGCAGGGACAACTCTTTCATATAGCTCAATTGTCCCAATAATTTCTCCAGATATTTTTTTACATTTCCACTTCCTTCATATTTTTCATAATATTCTTTTACTTTCTTCATAGAAAAAGGCTCGCATCGCAATGCTTCCCTGGACAGATACCGCAAAGGTTTATTCATAATAAGCAAAAAATCCTCTCTCAGAGGTATTCCCTTGCTCAATTCTAAATAGGCAAACAAATCTCTTGCAATAAAATGCTCATAAGGATTTTGCCCACCCTCCCTCATATGAAAAGGAATTTCCTGTTTACGCATTTTTCTGGCACAGCTTTGCATCAAAGAATTGGTCCGAAACAATACCCCCACTGTTTCCTTCGGGGAGACAAGCTTTAACTGCTTAAATAAATAATCATATAAATGCTCCCGCTCCGTAAATTCGTGAAAAAAGCATGGTTTTTCATCATCCGGTTCCATTGCCGCACGAAAATGCTTTTTTAAACGACTTTGACTTTCTTCCATCATTTGCTGGGAAAGCTGTACAATAGATGATGTACTGCGGTAATTCACATCTAATACCAGAACAGAGGACTGAAAATCCTGCAAAAACCACTTCAGGCACTCCGGCTTGGCTCCCCGGAAACCATAAATAGACTGGTCATCATCCCCAACAGCAAACAGATTGTATGGTGCTACAGACAATTGTTTTAACAAAGCATATTGTATAGGATTACTATCCTGCATTTCATCTATCAAAATATGTGAAAATTGTTTCTGCCAATAGTTTCGAAAGGACGGATTCTCCTCCATTTCGTTTAAACAGTCATAGAGAATATCATCATAATCAAAGCCCCCTTGCTCCTTCCGCATCTTTTCATATTGTTGAAAAAGCATTAAAAAATCTTTTTGCCAGCTTCCGGGTAATGAAAGGAACAATTCATGTTCCTGAGGGATTTTTATAGCTTCTGGGCGGGCGGAAAAGGCAGTATTTTTACAGTAACCAAATAAAGACAATAACTCCTCTGTTTGAACTTTCGAAGGCTTCTGGTAGAAATCAGCTTTCTGTAAAAGAATCTGCTCCATTACTTGTCTTTTTCTGGATAAATTCCAGAATTTCCCCGGAATAAGCTTGCCGGTCTCATTTAAAAAATTGTAAAAACAGGAATGAAAGGTTCCGAAAGGAACCACTTGAGAATTTTGTTCTTGAAAGCGACTTTGCATAGACTGTGCCGCTGCTTTGGTAAAAGTAATTACTAAAATTTGCTGGGACGGAACTCCCAGTTCCTCTATCAGGTATTGGATACGTTTGGTTATGGTAAGGGTTTTGCCGGAGCCGGGCCCTGCCAATACCAGCAGGGGCCCTTCTCCATGCATCACAGCCTGACGCTGTGCATCATTTAATTCATTCAGATTAAGCATTCTGTAACAGCTCAATGCCCTTTCTGATTCGATTTATGGACTCCTCTTTGCCCAGGACCTCCATAATCTCTGTTGCACCGGCAGGTGTCATCTGCTTGCCGGATACTGCAGTACGGATGGGCCACATTACGTATCCATTTTTGCAACCCTTCTGCTCCACATAAGCAGCCAATGTCTGATATAAAGCATCATTGGTATAATCCTCCTGGGACTCCAGAATCGGCAATACTTCTTTCAGTACCTCCAGGGAAGATGCGGTGTCCGTCTTCATCTTCTTATGAGTGTACATAGCCACATCATACTCAGGCAACTTTTCAAAGAAATCAATATGCTCCGCAATATCGGGAAGCACCTCTATACGGGTCTTTACCATACCGGCAATTTTCTTCAAATCCATATCCTTGGTAATGACTTCCTTGATATAAGGCACTGCCATCTCATAGAATACATCTGCATCCATAGCCTTTAAGTATTCCCCATTCATCCAACGCAGCTTTACAATATCAAATACTGCAGGAGACTTACTGATACGCTTGTAATCAAACTCCTGAATCAGCTCATCCAGAGTAAAAATTTCCCTGTTATCCTCAGGGCTCCATCCCAGCAATGCGATATAATTCACAATGGCCTCGGTAATAAATCCCTGCTCCAACAAATCCTCAAAGGAAGAATGTCCGCTTCTCTTTGACAGCTTTTTATGGTTCTCATCGGTAATCAAAGGCAAATGAATGTATACAGGTACCTGCCAGCCGAAGGCGTCATACAATCGCACATACTTAGGGGAGGAAGAAAGATACTCATTTCCTCTTACCACATGCGTAATATTCATGGTATGGTCATCTACTACATTGGCAAAATTGTAGGTAGGATAACCATCAGATTTAATCAAAATCATGTCATCCAGTTCTGCATTCTCAACGGTAATCGCTCCATACAGCTCGTCATGGAAGGTGGTAGTTCCTTCGTTCGGAATATTCTGACGAATAACAAAGGGCTTTCCTGCAGCCAGATTTGCCGCCACCTCTTCCTTGGATAAATGAAGACAATGCTTATCATAAATCATGATTTCCTTGCCATCCACCACCTCAGTCTTTAAGGATGCCAATCGCTCCTTATCGCAAAAGCAATAATATGCCTCGCCTTTTTCTACCAGCTCTTTGGCATATTTCATGTAAATACCGGTACGCATACGCTCACTTTGCACATAGGGACCGTAGCCACCATCCTTATCGGGACCCTCATCATGGATAAGGCCTGTCTTCTCCATGGTACGATAGATGATATCAATGGCTCCCTCTACATATCTTTCCTGGTCCGTATCCTCGATACGAAGCATAAAATCTCCGCCATCATGCTTTGCAATCAAAAACTCGTATAAAGCAGAACGTAAATTTCCCACATGCATTCTACCCGTGGGACTGGGTGCATATCTGGTTCTAATCTTTGTCATGTTTCTTCCTCTTCTTTCTCTGTATTACCAGCTTTTCATAAAAGTATTAATATAATTATCCAAACAATTACGGATTACACGGATTGCTTCTTCTTTATCCCCCTGTTCATTTACTACCGTGGTCTTATTTTCTAAGGCCTTATAAACAGTGAAAAAATGCTCCATTTCATGTACCACATGGGGTGGCAGCTGGGAAATATCCTGATACGTATTATAATTAGGATCATTAAAAGGGATGGCGATAATCTTTTCATCCTTTTTGCCATTATCCAACATGGTAATAACACCTATCGGATAAGCCCGAACCAGTGTCATGGGCTGGATTGGTTCTGCACATAACAAAAGCACATCCAAGGGATCTCCATCATCACCATAGGTACGGGGAATAAACCCGTAGTTGGCCGGATAATGGGTGGAGGTATGAAGAATACGGTCTAACACCAGTAATCCGGTCTCCTTGTCCAACTCATATTTATTCTTACTGCCTTTGGATATTTCAATAACACACATAAAATCTGTAGGTGTCACTCGCTGCGTACTCATAGTATGCCATATATTGTTCTTTACTTCTAACATAATTCCTCTCATTCCACCGCTAACGCGACTCTTTCACATTTAGCCTCGTACCTGGCCCTGACCAACAATCGTATATTTGTAGGAGGTCAGTTCCTTTAAGCCCATAGGCCCTCTGGCATGAAGCTTCTGGGTGCTGATACCGATTTCTGCACCAAAACCAAATTCAAAACCATCTGTAAAACGGGTGGAGGCATTCACATATACGCAAGCTGCATCCACATCCCGGAGGAACTGCGCTGCAGTATCCTCATTGGTAGTGATAATAGCCTCCGAATGCTTGGTGTTATACCGATTGATATGCTCAATGGCCTCTTCCACAGAAGATACCGTCTTAATAGACAGAATATAATCCAAATATTCCCTTCCATAATCTTCTTCTGTCGCTTTAGTAGCCTCCGGCAAAATCTGAAGCACCCCTTCGTCCCCTCGCAATTCCACCTGTTTTTCCTGTAAACGAGCCTTCATCTTGGGTAACAATGCTTCTGCCACCGCTTTATGGACTACCAAAGATTCACAGGCATTGCATACACCGATACGTTGGGTCTTAGCATTAAAAATAATCTCCACAGCCATATCCAGGTCTGCTTCCTTGTCCACATAAATGTGACAATTGCCGGTACCTGTCTCAATCACGGGAATGGTACTATTGTTTACTACGCTCTGAATCAGTCCGGCTCCACCTCTTGGAATCAGAACATCGATGTAGTCATTCATCTTCATAAAAGCAGAAGTTACCGCTCTATCCGTATCTGTAATCAGCTGTACTGCCTCCTCTGTCACACCTTCCATGGAAAGTGCCTTGCGAAGTACCTTTACAATGGCGATATTGGACTGCAAACAGTCACTTCCGCCCTTTAAAATCACCGCATTACCGGTTTTAAAGCACAATCCGAAGGCATCCACGGTTACATTGGGACGGGATTCGTAAATAATACCGATTACTCCCATGGGAACACGTACTTTATTAATGTGTAAACCATTGGGACGAGCAAAACTTTCTGTTACTTCACCAATACAATCAGGCAGCTCTACAATTTGACGTAACCCCTCTGCAATGGCTTCAATACGTTCATAGGTCAGCTGCAAACGGTCTAAAATACCCGGATGCATCCCATTGGCACGGCCCATCTGCATATCCTGTTCATTGGCCTGTAACAGATATTCGGATTCTTCTGTCAAAAGCTTTGCAGCAGTAAGTAATACCTGATTTTTCTTCTCTGTGGTTAATTTCTGTAATTCATATTTCGCGGCCACTGCATTCCGGCCCATAAGCTCTAAATTCATATCAATCCTCCCTAAACTTTAATTAACTGATAGGGTTTGCGGTCTCCCTCGTCCCAGGGTACCTGCAAAAGCACCTGCATTTCATAGGCTACCCCGATGCTTCTTAAGCGAAGCGGTTCTTTATCTGCCAGAAAACGGTCATAAAAGCCTTTACCATAGCCCACCCGGTTTCCATAAATATCAAATGCAACACCCGGCATAATTAATAAATCCTGCTGTGTCTCATTTTCATCAAATAGATATATATCCCCGGAATCCTTCCTACATTTATCTAATGCCGGTTCCCGGATACCTTTATAACCTATTTCCAATTCCTCCAGGGAATATACTCTGGAAAATACAATTTCCTCACCCACAACCCGGGGTAAATATAATTCCTTTCCGCAATCCAGCACCTCCTGCAGGAGCATATCTAAATTCAATTCACTTCCAAAAGCGGCATAGGCAAGAATCCGCTTGGATTGATAAAACCATTGGTGCCCCAGCAAACGATCCGTAATTAATACACTGGCACGTTTCCTTTCCGTCTCTGTAAGCAGATTGCGTTGTTCCAGGATGCTTTTACGAATGGCTTTCTTATCGGAAATATTATTGTTTTCCATATTTCTTATCATGTTCTTCCTTCAGATTTACTTTACTGCCATCGGGATGTACTACTGTAATACTATCCAACTGTGCTTTTAAATTTGCTTTAAAGCTCCCAATATAATCCTTGTATAGAGCAGCCTTTTCCGCCTGTTCTTCTTCTGTAAGGCCTTCCTTCTGGGCTTTGTGATAAAGCTCATTGATTCTCTTGATTTTTTCATCCATATTCATAAAAAACACCTCTTATTTATGTAAATGCTCCACAAACTCAGGCAAATCAAAGCTTTCATCCTTGTTAGCCACAAACAAAGTACCTTCCTTATCACCACGAAGAATTCTATGCAATATACCAATATCCTTACTGTTGGCAATAATCATATCACATCCGCTGCTGGTAGCAATCTTTGCTGCTATCATCTTGGTATTCATACCGCCGGTCCCTACATTACTTCCTGTACTGGCCTTGCCCATGTTCATATATTCATCGGTCAGTACATCTACCTGTTCAATAAATTTTGCATTCGGATTTTTGCGGGGATCATCTGTAAACAAACCATCAATATCCGATAACAGAATCAACAAATCCGCATCCACCAGTGCCGCCACAATAGCAGACAAAGTATCATTATCACCGATTTCAATTTCATAGGTAGCTACCGTATCGTTTTCATTTACAATAGGAATCGCTCCCATATGTAAAAGCTGTGAAAAAGTATTGTGAGCATTATATCTGCTTTGATTGTCTACAATGGTATTCTTGGTCATCAGAATTTGTGCTGCCACATGATTGTATTCTGCAAACAATTTAGAATAGGTCATCATCAGCTTGGCCTGTCCGATGGCAGAACATGCCTGCTTCTTAGCCATCATTTCAGCCTCGTCTTCACTCTGAATGGTTTTGATATTCATTACCTTTTTTCCTGCTGCAATCGCACCGGAAGTAACCAATACCACTTCTTTACCCTGGTTGCTGATATCCACCAGTTCCCTTACCAGTTTTTCCAATCGAATATAATCTAAATCTCCCGTTTCTGCATGCTGCAGAGAGGAGGAGCCGATTTTTACTACAATTCTCTTTTTATCCTTGATTTGCTCCCGCATCATATTTCAGCCTTTCTTTACTGCTCTATCGCCAAGCTATAGGGCATACTTCCTATAATCTTTTTCTAACAGTCTACTATTTTACTGTATTTTGGAGTTTCCGTCAATTACTATTGCCTCGGCCACCCGCAATCCGTCCATGGCCGCAGACGTAATCCCCCCGGCATAGCCTGCTCCTTCTCCACAAGGATAGATACCAGCAATATTAGATTGCATGCATTCATCCCGTACAATTCTTACAGGTGAAGAGGTACGGCTCTCCACACCGGACAAAATAGCATCCGGCCTATCAAAACCGGAAATTTGTCTGCCAAAAGCATCCATCCCCTCTACAAAAGCCTTATTACATTCCAAAGGTAATATTTCCGTTAAATCTGCCCATTTGTATGTGCCTTTACAAGCAGGTTCAAAGCCGGGCTCTATTATAAAAGAAGCTGCTGTTTCCGGCGTGTGATTTTTCGATTTCTCACCTTCCGGGTCTTTTTCCCGCAAGCAACTGCAAAAATCCCCATAACGTGGTACGGGAATACGGCCTTTTCCCCATTCATACGCCCGTTCTTCCAATTGCTGTTGGAACCAGGTGCCTGCCAGAGGGTGGTCACTTCCAAAATCCTTACTCCCCACCTGTACAATAATGGCACTATTGGCATTTTTTCCGTCCCGTCCACTATAACTCATACCATTTACCGCAAGCCTTCCCTCCTGGGAGCTGGCATTTACTACATAGCCTCCGGGACACATACAAAAGGAATACACTCCTCTTTTCATACTGGAAGGAGCTGTTACCTTGTAGGGTGCTGCACCCAGCATCTCCATCTGTTCTCCATATTGGGATATATTTATCATACTTTGAGGATGCTCCACACGGAAGCCCACTGCAAAATCCTTTTGCTCCATGATTACTTGCTTTTCATATAGCATATGAAAAGTATCTCTGGCACTATGCCCAATTGCCAGCACCAGTCTGTCACAGTCAAAAACCTCCTTTTCATTTACTACAACACCGGAAATATGACCGTTTTTCACACACAAATCCGTCATCTGATGTTCAAAAAGGACCTGTCCTCCCTGCTTCTCTATTTCCATTCGCATGCTTTTCACAATAGCACAAAGCACATCCGTTCCAATATGTGGTTTGGCATCGTATTGGATTTCCTTAGGTGCACCATGGGTCACAAAAATCCGCAGGACCTCATGGTTACGGCCCGCCTTATCCTTTACCAAGGTATTTAACTTTCCATCAGAAAAAGTACCTGCTCCGCCTTCGCCAAACTGTACATTGGAATGGGCAAGCAGCTTTCCTGTGTTCCAAAATTGCTCCACATCACGGGTTCTCTCCTCCACAGCTTTCCCACGCTCCAAAATGATAGGCGCGTAACCGGCCTTTGCCAGATAATATCCGCAAAAAAGACCTGCCGGTCCACTACCGACAATAATTACCTTGGGCTTAGGGGCCTTCTCATCCGCGCATTCCGGAAATCGGTATAACACCTTCGTTGCTTGTGTGATTTTATCCTTATCTTTTCCCTTTTGTGCTTTTTTCAGCAAGAATTGTTCCTGTTCTACAGCCACATCTACTGTATAGGTATAGAAAATCTGTGGTTTCTTCCGGGCATCTATAGAACGTCTGATAATATGGAGCTGCAGAATCAGACTCTTATCTATATGTAACATACCTGCCGCCTTACGTGTCAATTCTTCTATTTCTTTGCCGGTAGCCTGCTCCACCGGAAGTTTCAACTGATTAATTCGAATCATAAATCTATCTCTTTCATGTAAAACACTCAATCTTTGGATGCTGCCACACCGGCCAAGTAGCCACTACTCCAGGCCCATTGCAAATTGTAGCCGCCACACCGGCCATCCACATCCAATACTTCACCTGCCAGATAGAGTCCCGGGACTACCTTGGATTCCATACGAACATCTATCTCCTTCAAAGAAACACCACCGGCGGATACCTGTGCATTATCAAAGCCCTTATGTGCAGCCACCTCTATGGTCCATTCCTTCATCAAATCATAAACCTTGCTTAGCTGCTCCTGTGTCACCGCCTCGCAATTGGTGGTGGGTTTTAGGCCTGCCAGCTTTATAAATAGATTTACCAGTTTTTTGTTTACAGTACCCGAAAGGAATTCCTCCACAGTACGTTCAGCGAGCAAAAGATTCCTACCGGTTTGCAACAACTTAAATTCTTCCCTGTCTATATTAGGAAGTACATCTACACGCAAGGTTACTTTTCTGCCGGCAAGCAATGCGTAATTTACTTGACGGCTCAGTTGGAATATGGGAATACCGGATACACCATAATCTGTCAGCTGTAATTCTCCTACTTCTTCTGCAATCAGTTCCTTTTCTGTATAAGCACGAATCACAGCATCGCAGCGTACACCTGACACAGCTTTAAAATAATCTTCTTTGCACTTTAATTGAACCAATGCAGGTACCTGGGGAATGATTTTGTGTCCCAAATCCGCCGCCAAAGCAATACAACTGCCATCGGAGCCTGTCTTAGGCGCTGCGCATCCACCGCCGGCCAAGATTACCCGGTCCACCTCCCGTTTGCCGCCGGTATAATGGATAACAAAGCCATAATTCTTAGGGCGGATATGGGTTACCGTTGCTTCATATAAAATTTCCACGTTTAACACACGTAATTCATAACGCAATGCATCCAACACTACCGCTGCCTGTTCGCATAAGGGATATAAATAACCGTTTTTCTCCTTCAGCCAAAGTCCAAGACTACGAAAAAACTGTATGGTCTCCCGGGTACCAAAGGCCTCCAGCACATCCGTTAACAGTTCTTCATCCGTACTGTGGTATTCCTGCCGGGAAAGCTGTAAATTCCCCAGATTGCATTTACCGTTACCGGTGGAAAGAATTTTCTTACCCACCCGGTCATTTTTTTCAAATAAAATCACCTTTGCCCCTTGTCGAGCGGCTGTAATGGCAGCCATCATTCCGGCAGCACCGCCACCAATAATACCGATTCGTTTCATCTCTTTTACCTTTCTTAGCTGGAAAAGTTCTCTAATAATGCATATAGCGCTTCTTCATTTTCAATATATTTCATGTTTATAATTTCCATTTGCAGTTCTAAGGGTATTTGTTCCAGCAAAATCCCCGTATTCATATAAATGGTTTCTTTATCTTCCAACAATACTACAATTTCATGGTTCATTACAGCCAGATAAAAGCAGGTCCCCGGTTGTACATATTCGTAATTCATCTGAACAACCACTCTTTCCTTGGAAAAAGAGGAAATCTCCAAGCCTTGAAAGCCTCTTTCCTTCTCCGCAAGAGGAGGCGCACTCTCATAAACCTCCATGGCAGTCTCAAACCGCTCCCGATTCATGCCTAAATATTTTTCCGGCAGATGTGCTACCGTCTCCAGTTCAGTGCCCCGCAGAACATCCCTTTCCACAATTACCAGCTCAGTATCCGCATTTAATGTAATCTGCTGTTCCGCTACCGGCTGAATCTGTTCCGTAGAAGAATCATCTATCAAAACCGGACTCTTTTCCTTTGAGATATTCCCATGCTCATCCGTCTCTTCCCGAAAAGTTCCTCCCGGTAAAAGCTGGCTTAACAAAGGCGGAAGCTTTCCCGCTTCCATCCGGTCGTTTAACTCCACTCCAAGGAAAATTCCGAACCCAATTAATAAAAAAGCTATCATAAAAAATAAACTGATACTCTTAACAATTTTCACAATCTCACTCCCTTGTGTTTTGATAAGAGTATCAGCCAAAATTATGCAATTTATACACTAATACAGATGCAACATCTGTCCCAAGGCTAAGAAAAGACGGCCTCCGGGTAATACCTCTAAATCACTATCCTTAAAAATACGCAGTAATAATATCGCCAAAAGATACGCAACCAGTGTTAGTACAAAAATCACCAGCATAGTTACCACATTCCCTAAATGAGGTGCCAAAACAGATTTGATTACAATCTGAATCAAATACATCAAAGCAGCAGCTAATGCTGTTGAAAATATGGGTAACAATAATTCTGCTCCCAGACGAAAATAACAAAAACAAAAGAATCCCAGAATCACACATAACACCACTGTATAAATCAAAAGATTACGAATAATCATCTCCACAGGCATTCCATGCTTTACCACAGAAAATGCAGTTAATATGATATAAAGAATATCACATCCGCCAAAGATTGCCAGCAGTAACAGTCGTTTTCCCAATAAATATAACAGACGTACCATAAAATAAATCAGCGAAAGGGTCAGTAGCAAGATTGCTGTACCCGGAATCCAGCCCATAAGCAGCTCAGGCTTGGTCTTATACAACATTTTTGCAATATGTTCACCCATGGACAAGCAATACCCCAAAACAAACGCTACCACTACAAAAATATAAGAGATTGCTCTACGCAAAGATTCGGACGCATATCTGGAGCCTTCATTTTTTAAAATATATACAGCTCTGCCTTGCATGGGTAAAAACAATGCTGCTAACAAGAAAAATAAAATTCCAAAGAAGGCCATAAGCTTTGCATAAAACAAAACATAGGAATCGAAATTTACTATGCAGCCGGGACGATTCATTCCAATCAAGATTCCCCATAGGGGCAAACTCATCAAAATTCCCAATAACATAGGTTGCCAACGATTTTTTACAATAATACGAAGCAAATTTTTCACACTGTCTGTTGCTTTATGTCCCTCTTGGGATTTCTTTTTACCATCTCTGTGAGAAAGAACATAAAAAACAACCAACGCCAGCACCAGGATTGCCTCTGTAATCACCATCGCCCAGGCGGCTCCCATGGCACCATATACATACTGGAAAACCTCTTGTTTCAGTAAATCTGCAACCTGCATTCCCTGCTCACGGAAGCTTTGGCTTAATTGTAAACCAAATATCAACAAAAACATGGGACGACCTACCGCAATCGCAACTGCGGGGAACTCATTTCCCTCCCCTTGAAAATATCCCAATAGCACATGAATCATACTACGCAGTAAAATCAAAGGGGATAAGATTAGCATCAGATAGTAGCTATTGGATACCGGGAACAAATTACTACTTATTTTTTCTGTCAAAAGCAGTAACAAGATTGTACCAAATATACCCAAAATCAGCTGGATTACACCGATTATTTTTTTGATTTGAATTGCGTTCCGATACTGATGCTTTGCAATACGGGAACGAAGCAGCTTTCCCAACACATCAGACATATTCCCACTTATCAATGTAATCACAAAAGTACTCATTTCAATTGCGATAGCCAATATGAGTAATCCCATATTACCGGTATTACTCCCCAGTATCATCAGTACTGCTATCATCAAAGCATTGGTAAGCATTTGAATCTGTCTTCTTTTGACTTCCACATTTCTCATTTCAGTGTCTCCTACATATCTCTGGTAATTCCCAGGGCTTGTAATGCCGCCTCCTGACGCTGTTCCATTTCAGCCGCCTCTTCTGTCGTCATGTGATCGTAGCCGCATAAGTGCAACATGCTATGTGCTACCAAAAAAGCAAATTCTCTTTTCAGGCTATGCCCGTAGCTTTCTGCCTGCTCCAGCACCCGGTCCACAGAAATAATAATATCTCCCAGAATCAGTTCTCCACTGTCAGGATCAAAATAATCCGCTTCCCGTTCCTCTTCTATTTGAAATTCACCGGGCTGTTCAAAATCCACATTGGGAAAAGACAAAACATCCGTTTCCTTATCTATCTGGCGGAACTGGCTATTATATTCACGAATCCCTTCATTATCTGTTACCAACAGATTCACTTGTATTTCAAAAGGACATCCTTCTGTATCCAGTACCTGACAAGCCACTGCTTCCGTCAGCTGCTCGATATCAAAGGGAAATTGATACTGTGTTTCATTCTCAACGTAAAAAGTCATAGTATAGCTTTGCCTCCTTAAAGATGCACTTTATGGTATTGAACTCTCCCAGTCCAAGCTTACTGTTCTGCAAACTCTCTTCCAATAGCATGGGATTTAAAATACCATCAATCTCCTGTATAAAATCATCCTTGCGGCCTTGGGAAACCCGCTCCAAAGCTTTGGCAATCACAGCCTCTGTCATTAAAACAACTGTGGTTTCCCTTGTACGGATGGGCAGTTCCCTAAAATATTCCTGTAACAAAATCCACGCCATAGGGGGAATCACACCAGTGGCATGAAGCTCCTCCAGTTTTTCTCTTGCTACACAGCGATAATAACACAACAGCTTAACAGCCTCTCCGTCCAAGTCCAATGCTCTGGCTATATTTTCACCAAAATATGCAATATGTACGCTGGCCATATAAGCATCCTTCCGCTCAGAACGCACTTCCTGCAAAAGAGGATGCTCCGTATCATTTAGTGTCAGATAAGCCACCCTGTACCGATATAAGACTCTTGAATAAAAATAAGCCAATATTCCCAACAAAAGCGTGGTAGTGACAATCATATTAGCTGCCGGAATCACAAAATCCTCTACACCGGGTCTGGAATTGGAAAGCAATATCACACAGCCGGTTTCACAGAAAAGTAAGCTTAACATGGACAAAACAAAGGCCAGTACCATATTAAACTTTCCATCAATCCGACGAAACAATGTGGCCGAAAAAATACCGCTTAAGGTATAAATCAAATAACCTGTCAGGGCTTCTCCCGTAATCATCACCGTCAGGGAAAGAAGCATCATCCCTACCAGTATGCCGGTTCTTAAATTACTAAACACGGACAGCATTACAAAAACAAACACAAAGGGCCATGCTCCCACCGGAAGGAAGCAGGATATCCCGGCAATCAACAGGCCTGCAAATACACATAGAAAAAAACGGAAAGGATGGGCTCCGTTATCATAATCCATAGTCTTGTCCACAAATTCATTACGGACCTGATAACAAGCCACCATCATAGCCAGTAAAGTCAATGTACAGTGACTAATCAGCTGGTCTGTTTTTACCTGTTTCAACGCAGAAAGAACACCCACCATCGCCACCGACAACAGGATGCTCAGTATCTCCATAGGTATTACAATTTTTAAGCTATTATACTTTTTTTCTGCCATTCTTATCCCTACTTCTATTCTTCTCTCTGTTTTCAAAATCATCGTATGCTTTTACAATCTTCTGTACCAAAGGATGTCTCACTACATCACGGCTGGTCAGTTTACAAAAAGCTATATCCTCTATCTTGGATAATACCCTGGTAGCCACATCCAAACCGGACTGGGTACCTGTGGGTAAATCCTTCTGGGAAAGGTCACCGGTAATTACTACCTTGGAGCCAAAACCAATACGGGTCAAAAACATCTTCATCTGAGCAGGGGTAGTATTCTGTGCTTCATCCAGAATAATATAGGCATTATCCAGGGTACGACCTCTCATGTATGCCAGGGGAGCTACCTCAATAAGCCCCTTTTCCATATTGCGTGTAAAGCTTTCTGCACCCATAATCTGATACAGGGCATCATATAAGGGGCGCAGGTAAGGGTCCACCTTGCTTTGTAAATCACCGGGCAAAAATCCCAGTTTCTCACCTGCCTCAATAGCCGGTCTGGTAAGAATAATCCGTCCCACCTCTTCATTTTTGAAAGCAGTAATGGCCATGGCCATGGCCAGATATGTCTTGCCGGTACCGGCAGGTCCCAAACCAAATACAATCATATTGTTACGGATAGCATCCACATATTGTTTTTGCCCCAATGTCTTTGGCTTAATGGGTTTACCGGATATGGTATGACAGATACAATCCCCGTCAATCTCCGTTAAAACCTCTTCTGCATCTTCTTTTCCCATTGTAATTGCGTAATCCACACTCTGCTCCTCTATTTCATTTCCCCTATGGGAAATCGTATTTAACTGACTAATAATATGACAAACCCTATCTGCATTTATTTCTTCTCCGGTAATCTGTAGCATCCCGTTACGGTCTATAATCTGTACCTGAAATTCCTTTTCTATTTTTTTAACAAATGCATCCTGCATGCCGAAAATCTTCTGCATATGGGCTGCATTTAGTTCCATCTGTCTGGTAACAATTCCCATAAAACTCACCCGTTATCTATATACTCCTGTACCAGCAGCTCCACATCTAGTTTCCACTGACCGGTACTCGTATCTATTTTACCATTTTTTCCGATTATGTGTACCCCTTTTTCACTTAAACTTCGAATAAATTCCTCCAACTGCTCATATAAAAGTTTTTCCGCTTGCTCCAAGGTATACTCATACTCATAATTTTGGTATTCCCGAATCAATGTAATCCCTTTTCCCAGCTTTTGTTCTCCCTTCACTTCCAATGAAAGAAAATCCTGCTGGGTCACTTCATCATATTGATGATAAGGGATACTCACCGGTATTTGTAATCTATGCTCATTCCAGAAAAAGTAGGGTTGCTTCTTGGTTCTGCCGGTATACTGCTTTTCCACATAAGTATAGGGCAAAGTAAAGCTTTCATACAAATAAGATTCCAGTAAAATATCCGCATCCGGTTGCACCTGCATATATTCCTTCACGGTACCGTCCTCATTCATAATAGGCACCAGCCCTTCCACCAATATCTGTTCCTTTGTAACAGTATCTCCTTTTTTCACCCGCGGTATGCCGGAACGCACGATAATGGACATAATAGTACCTTCCTGAGGAGACCGAATGTACTGAGCCAGGTTTTCCACTTCTTCCGGTATGATGGGCAATCTCATTTCATAATCCTGAATCACGATGTCTCCCTGCTCTACTTCCTGTTTTTTTTCTTTGATATTCACCTGCAAGGTAGTCCCGTCAAAGCCCATACCAATCCAGGTAATCTCTTGAAATTCCTGTCGAATCAAAGTATTGGCCTCCAGCAAATCCACCTGATTTTTTAGTTTTCCAATGGATATTCCCTGGTGCTTCAGGGCTTTCCGCAGCATATCCTCCGTCACCGTATAATTACCGTTAAATTCAATGCGCCAAATAAACAAACCTGATAATATCCAAAACCCAACACA
>JAFUKS010000142.1 GCA_017473445.1 Lachnospiraceae bacterium | reverse complement strand
TACATGAAAAAAAGGCAGCTTATGCCGCCCCTTCCTTTAGGAAAATCCTATGGATTTATACATTACCGCCACACCATCCCGGCTTAATCCCACTTTTTCCTGTAAATGCTTCTCCAAATCCTTCCTATGCATGTCCTAACAGTGCAAACATCAGCTTTTCCTTGGGGAAGTCCCTCAGACCCTCTCCCTTGATAAACAGGGTACAGTCCTCCTCCTTATGCTCCCTGCACTGCCAACCGGCAGTATCCCGGGGAGTGAATCCCAAGGTCACCTTCTTAATTGGTGCACCAAAAGCACGAATCACATCCTCCAAATTCAACAACTCCTTAGCAAACACTGCGTGAAGAAGTAACTCCTCATTTTCCTGTTCTGCTATTACATAAGCATTCTTATCTTCCAGATAATAAACGCACTCCTGCATAAATTTGGTTACATAAAACATATATAATTCACTATTATCCACCGGCTCAAAGCCCCCCTGGGGGGCACCGGACTTGATCACTTCCTGCAACTGCTTCCATACTGTGGGACTATCCATAGGTATCTGTCGCGCGGTGGCAGGCTCCTGACACTCCACCTCCTTGAAATACTCATATTCCATTGCACTTTGAAAGCCGAATTTGGGATAAAAATCCACCACACTGTCATTGCCAAAGAGATAGAATCCGTCTACCTTACCTGCGTAATCCCTTTCAATCTCTTCCATGATTTCCCTGATATAACCACGATTACGGTATTCTTCCCTGGTCATAACAGTCCCTAATTGCAGGAAATGCTTCCTTCTACCCTTCCACATGACAGGAGTGTCATTTACCGATACGTTGGCAACTACCTCCCCATCCACCAAGATGGAATAGGGATTATAATGATCCCCCCAGAAACCGTTTTGATACCAGTCCTCAAAATTCAGTCCAAAGGTCTCCCCCGCCAGTTTATTAAAGCCGGCTCGAAGGCTCGCATTATCTCTATAATTTTTTATAACTCTGCTCATCTTCTTTTTCCTCTATCCTTTAATCCTTGTTCTTATTTTACTCAGAGAACCTTTCTCCTTTCAACGTAGGAATGCACCTATCCCTATTGATAGGTCCGCACAATTTCCACCACTTCCAAATCTCCGGATACCAGAATTTCATTAATGGGCGGCTCTCCCTCTGGATTCGGTCCATTAACCCAATACTTCTCTGCCATTTCCAGATTCTCCTGCTTATGGATGGTACCGTCAAAGCATTTGGTAGCATCTCCTATAAATTTGCTACCGGTTACCTTGAACTTCACAATGGAATAAGTAGGGCGACCCAGACGGATAAAATACTCTGCCCAACGTTCTGCCTCCTCCTGATGTTCGGACACGTAGAGGCAGCCCATTCTGGATGGCAAATGGGGGAATTTATTCTGACGCACTTCTTCCAGTGCCAGTTCCCGTAATGCCACCATCACAGGATATTCCAGCTCCACCTCTTCATATTTTTCCGGGTGGGCATAAATATCCTCCACAATTTCCAGCTTGCTCATTACCCGCCGGTATACGCCGCTACGATTACTCTCATCAAATACAATGTGCTGTCCCAGCTCCATAGGATGTTCTGTTACTACATGATATGCATAAAATGTATTCATTTTCAATCCTCCCGTCAATACAATTACTATGGGTACCATAGCATTCCCCCAAAGGATTCTGCCACCTTATTTTCTATTATAAAAAAGCAAGAGCCCAAAACTCTTGCTTTCAAATTCCTTTTCTGTTATTCAATCCTTTTGTCAAATAAAAATCCAATGCTAACCGGAAACCCAAAGAAAAGAATCAAATAATACCGAACCAACGATATGGGCCCCAACAAAGCAGTGCAGCAACAGAACAGTACCACCAACAGGGCTACAAAAAGTGCTTTATTCCTTCGATAATAGGCATAGCCACATACAAATATGGCCACCCACAACATTGCACCAATGGAAAAGAGCAATCTGACAACCGGTATCCTTTGATAATAATGCTGGGTTGCTATCCTATTATAAAAATCCCAGAGCCCGGGCAGTTTGGAGTCTTTATCCCCGCCGGGACACATTTTTATAGCAAAATAATACATTTCATCTCCACCGGGGACATCATAAACAGATGTACCGGGGTACCATGCCTGATAGGTATTATCTAAAAACGCATTTATATATTCACCGGGATATTGCATTCCTTTTTTTAACCAAAGGAACAGGAAATCCTTTTTATTATCCTGCACTATCCGGTAATCAAACACATTTTTAATATTATCTGATAGAAATGGATTGTATGCCCCCAACTCCTGCGCAGATATCCCTTCATAAATCAAATCTAGCTCCTCTTCCTCAAAGGCATTCTCTCCATGCTCGTAGTATACTCTTGTCAACTGCTGTATCGGGACGGACAACGCTTCTTCTGCACTTCCCTCTGTTGCATTCAAACCATATAATAAAGCCTTTTGAAGCAAAAAGTAGCCGGCAATGATCACCAAAAAGAGCAATGCACATTGCTTCCGATAGTACTTCCCCAATAAAATCACAAAGGGCAATATACACACCACAATATAGATTCCATTATTTCTAAACAGACACATAAATACCATCGCTGCCAGAAGCCGCCCCATCTTCCATTTGGAGCTAAAAAAACCGGGCATATCCTTAAACATCTCATAAATCCACATCACGCACAGCTGCAATAAAAGTGTAAAGATGGTATCCTTGGTGGTGCTCAATACAAACATTGCAATCACCGGAAAAAACGCATAATAAGCGAATGCCACTACAGCCACAAGACGTCTACCCGTATTTTTTAGTAAGAAACAGATAATATAGGCAAAAACAGCTGCACTTACAAGCATTTGAATCAAACTATGAAGTGCAATTCCCGCATTTAATGTCCCCCATTGCAGATATCCGAAGGCAATGATTTTACCCATAAATAAGGTGTGTATCAGAGGATGATGGGCGTTGTAAGGTACCTCCGGATAAAGTGCCTGGGGTACCTGATTAACCGCATCATAGTTGTAAAAACCCGGATAGGCTGCCAAAAAAGCCGGAATCCATGCCAAAAACAACAAAAAAAATACCGCCGGGTATATTTTTTGCATTTGTTTCGGGGTATATGATCGTTCAGAAGGTACTACTTTATCCAACAAACCGGTCAAAACATACAAGAGAATGCACCAAACAGGATACTCCACAATGGCCAGCAGAACCGCTCCTCCTGTAGACAACACACCTATATTAAGAAAAAACTCCGATTGATGGACCGAAGTTCTATAATGCATACTCAGCTGATATCCTACGACTTGCATTGCCGTAAAAAGAAATGCCAAAAGAAGTATCACCAATATTTGCTTCTTCTTTAAATTTCGTATCATCCATTGTAATCCTTCCGCATTTTATTCTAAAAAAATTATAGAATAAAGCATTTCCTAAATCAAGCCCCTTCTATCGTCCCTACTCCCGTTAGAGCGCGCACCCATGGCGTGCAAACTCAAAAAAACAAGGGCGAACCTGCCGCCCTTGCTCTTACTCTTTCTGCTCTCTAATGATACGTTGTATGCTTTTCTCAGACAAATAGTACTTCTCCGCCAGCTGAGGCACCTTCATGCCTGCCGCCTGGTCCGCACAGATACTTTCATTACGCTTTCCCAGCTCCTCCCGTATTCGGGTGGAAGACCCCCATTCCCGACGGCTCTCTGCCTTCCTGGGTATGTAAATACTCTCTCCATCCACATACTGCTGTATCATCTCTATTAATTCCATAGGCAGAATATCTTCTGCTCTTCTATAGCACATGTTTGCCTCCTAAATCTATATTCTCTTAGGATTCGCACGGCTATAACAATCTTCTATTTTCTATTGCAATAGCCAATGCTACGCAAATAATACATATCTTTTCATATAAAACTCCTCCTATAGTATTCCTATTCGGATTATAACATCTCCGGTAACTTAACACAAACTCAAAGATTTTTCTGAAGAAATTCTGTCATGGTCAGTTCCTCATCCTCCGTACCCACCAAACCAGCTTATAGTATAGCAGGAATAACAGGGAGGACTTCTGCTGAATGGCCATGAACTTACGCTCCTCCGGGTTTACGCGTTCCAGATAATAAGGATTCTGCTGAAAATCCGGGAAAGTATTCTTCATTCCTTTCGCCAATTCTTTCAGAAAACCGATTCTAATACCCTGCTTTTGCTGTACATAGGAAAAGAGGGTATTTTGATAAAACAGATTTATAAACCGGAACTCTACCTCAAAGCGGTATTTCTCCAACAGCTCCGGTGTTTTTTGCATTTCCTTGAACATATATTCCATGGCATCCATACGATTTCGGCAGCGTTGCTCCGTCACCACATGCACTGTAGAAGCACTGTGCTGATAATAATAATACAGAGACTCAGGAATATATTCAAAGTGCTTTACCCGTAGCATTAAGGGCACGGACACCGCATTGTCCTCATAAAACATATGCTCCGGGAAACGCAATTCGGGGTTTTCAAACAACTCCCTTTTATAAATCTTTATCACCAACGAGCCCGGATCCAGTATCAGACTCTTATATTTTTCTTCGTCCAAAATTCCGGTCTGGGATGGTTTATTGTTGGGACAATTTTTTCCCGGTGCAAAGCTGTGCTCGTAGGTAATACAATAATCGCAACCCACCATATCTGCTCCGGTCTCTTCCGCCTTTGCCAGCATCCGGGCATACATATCCGGATCTATAAAATCATCACTGTCCACAAAGCCTATAAATTCTCCCTTAGCCACATCCAGTCCGGCATTTTTGGCACCGCCCTGCCGATGGTTTTCAGAAAGGGGAACAATTACAAACCGGCCCGGATATTTTACAGCATACTCCTGCAACACTTCCAAGGAATTATCCGTGGACGCATCATCTACTGCAATAATCTCATAGTCTTCCAAATGCTGATTCACCAGGGAATCCAAACAAAAGGCCAGCTTACCATCTGCCACCATATTATAAACAGGTACGATAATACTCAGTTTCATACATTACCTCTACTTAGATTTTCTCGTTTTGTCTGTGAATATCCGGCTCCTCATACTTATCCATAAAGTCCGGGCCCAGACTAATCTTCTCCTTGGCATACTGAATGCTGTCCACCACTGTAAACACGGAATAGAGTCTCTCAAACATCAGGCCCGGGAAGAAATTCAGCATCTCCATAGGGACCGTCTTATCAATAATATTGTATTCCCCGAACAGCTTCTCATAATCAAGTACATCTCTGGGATGGGGCTTTAGATAAATTTGGGCATTCTCACCACACATATCTATGATATCTCTAAAAATCCGCTCTCTGGTCTGCAAATCACACAAAGGCTCTGTAAGAATCAGCATCTTATTGTCGTGATGCTCGCCCTTTTCCATGGTCTCCACCAAAGCATCCATATTTTTCACAAAGGCACGAAGCAGAATATCCTTCTGTTCCCGGGTCAAACCATCCACCATAGGCTGACGAGGTACCTCCTTGTATTTGGGACAAGGGTACTTAATCGCACTGATATTGTTTACCTCCATATCAATGCAATATTTTCCATAACCATTTTGCACAAAAATCAGATTCAGCTTAGATGACAAAAAAGCCTTAAGTCCAAAATGTCCCCGGTTATCGTATCTTGCCGCATCAAAATTCATCAGACAATTCAACCCATCTTCCATAGCATGATAGGGAATCTTTTTATAATTCAGAAAATATCCGATGGGATCCGAATCGCAGTATACGTAGACTTCCCCGTATTCCTTAAAATCAACAGGTACATAAGCCTCCTGGGCCTTGCCAAACTTCTTGGTAAACAAAATACGGTTCCATAATGCTTTCAGGAAATTTTTTTCCGGATGTCTGTATTTCGCCAGCTCCGGAAAGGTACTTTCCCGCTGCTCATCGTATTCCAGTACCTCCTCAAAGAAATCCAATGCTTCAATCCGTTGCTTTAAATTTTCAAAATCATTGGACATCTTACTGAGTACCAAGGTAGCATTTCCCCGTTCCTCCTCCGGCAATTGAAATTCCTTCAAAAAAGTTACATACACATGATAGTAGGTATGACATACATAAATACGGTTCTTCATCTCTATTTCCTAAATATCCTTCCTAGCGGTATTATTCCTGCACCAAACGGATAAGTGCTTCTGCAATTCTCTTACTGCCCAAACCATCCACCAATGCATAAGCTTTGGCACGATAATTCTGCTGCAATTCATTATCCCCTAACAGTTCTTCCACTGCATCGCACATCCGTGGGATCATTGCATCACCCTCCCGGAGGTAATCCCCGGAGAAATGTACATATCCCTTTTCCTTGGACACGCGGGTAATCTGCTCTTGATTATCTACAAAGGAAAAGCATACTGCCGGCACCCCCATACAGCTTAACTCATTCATGGTGGTTCCCCCTGCAGTCACTGCCACCTGTGCATCCTTCATCAGATTCCACATATCCGGTACATTTTGTAACACCTGCATGCGAGGATATTGCTGCTCTAAAGCCCTAATCTGCTCGTAATCCCGATTAAACCTGCCACATACCACTTTCATGGGAAATCCCTTTAATAAGGGGCGCTTTCCCATTTCAATTAAAGTCTTCCATGTAATAGAATAGGGATCACTGCTGCCGGTGGTAATCAAAAGATATTCCGGCCGGCCCGTACCACGGGCTTCCCGGTATTCCCGGCGAAGGGGCGCATAATCACATCCGGCCATCACCAGTGGTGTTCTATAATCCATATCACTTCCGTAAATATTGCCGTTGATGACACCTGTCACAGGATGAGGAAATTCATTTTTGTCATCCATATACAAAACGGTTCCCCGCTCTTCCAAATCACGCAAATAGTCCTCTGTCACATAATAGCTGTCCACCAACACGGTTGCTCCCTGCGGCAGTACCTGTTCCAGGGCAGACCATTCTGCGTCCATGCGGGTGTAGTCGGTACCCAGTACCAGAACTTCAAAGCCTGCTGCCTCTACCACCTCCCGGGCTTCCTCCCCGGCCAAAATAAAGGTCACAGGCTCTCCAAGCGCTGCCACTTCTTCAGAAATAGCAATACACCGCATAATATGTCCCATTCCGATTTTTCCATTCCCGTCTGCACGTACATAAATCATGGGAACCTCCTAAATTTGCAAAGTTTTCCGATATCCTCCGGTGAAATACCGAAGTACAAAACAAAGAGTGCGGAAAATCCAATCCAACACCATGGCATTCCACACGCCCAGGGCTCCATAACCCATCTGCACACCTATCACATAGCTGAGTCCGATACGGAAGGTAAACATGGAGAAAATAGATACCACCATGGTAAACCGCACATCATTGCAGGCTCTCAGCATATTGGGTAACACAAAGGCCGCAGGCCAAAGAAATATCGCCATACCATTGTGAATCATAACCAGCTTATAGGCCAGCTCCGTAGTTTCCTGTCCCAGACCGTATATTTGCAGAGTCCAGGGAAGAGTAGCCAGAATAATACCATTTGTAATAGCTGTGGCAATATAGGTAAAGGCCATCAGCCTACCGGTATAGTACTTCAGCTGCTTTAAATCTCCTGCACCCACACACTGGCCCACCACAGTAATCATAGCCAGACCCATGGCACCGCCGATAATACAACCCATGGCATCCAGACTGTTGGCCACACCGTTGGCCGCAATCTGTACTGTGCCAAAGCCGGCGATGATACTGACCACCAACACACGGCCCAGCTGAAAAATACCGTTTTCGATACCGCTGGGGATACCGATATACAAGATTCTTTTGATAATCCCAAAATCCGGCCGAAACCGCTCTTTGGTCACATAAATCAGATTCTGCGGATTACAAAGCAGGCGGTAAAGCACCAGCGCCGCCACCATACGGGACACCAGGGAAGGAATAGCCACACCCTCTGCCTTCATATGCAATCCATAGATACAAATAGCATTGCCCGCCACATTTATGAGATTCATAAGCATGGACACCTTCAGGGTAATCTTAGAATTCCCCATGGAACGGAACAATGCCGCACAACTATTGTAAATAGCCAGAAAGGGGAAAGACAATGCGGTAATCAGTAAATAAACCGAAGCATGTCTGAATACATCCTGCTCAATGGCCCCAAAAAACAATCGAATCAAAGGTTGGTGGAAAATCGT
>JAFUKS010000141.1 GCA_017473445.1 Lachnospiraceae bacterium | reverse complement strand
CAGGGCAGCTACGTCCCATTTTTGACAGAATGGCAGTGCTTACGGAAGAGCAAAACCGCCGCAGTGGGCAGGCCCATACCCTGAAGCTGGAGCTGGAACGCACCAAGAAAGAATTAGAACAAAAGCGCAGGCAATTGGAATTGGTAAATGGCCGGACGAAGGAAATGACACTATTGTCACAAGAGCTTCCGGTATATCGGCAAAAAAGAGTCAGCTACGAGAATCTGAGTCTGTTGCAGAGAACCCAAGCTTCCCAAAGGAAGGATTTGGCAGAAGCCGCAGCAGAGCTGGAAAGAAGAAATAAGACCTGGGAAAAATATGAGCAACGTAGTGTCAGCTTAAAGGGGAAGTTTGAACGTATTTCCCGGGAGCATCATCGGCTGCTGAACATATATATGGCAAATATCGCGGGAGTATTGGCCCGGGAGTTACAGCAGGGAGAGCCCTGCCCCGTATGTGGAAGCAGGGAGCACCCCCAGCCTGCGGCGACTTCTGCACAGCAGGTTACATGGGAGGCTGTGGAAGCCTGCAAGAAGCTGCAGGATGATACCTATCAGCAGCTTTCGGAGGCATTGGAGGCAGGAAAAACAGCGAAAGAGCTTTGCAGGCAACAGGAGCAGCAATGGAGTGAATTACAACATCAGTTGCTTGCTACAGAGCAGGAATTGCAACAGGCCAGAGCGCAACTGATACCGGAGGTGGGGGACTTGGAGGCCTTTGACCATTGGCTAAAGGACAAGGAAAAGCAGCTTTCGGATTATGAACAACAGCTGGAGCAGCTACAAGAGGAAGTGCGTACCCGGGGAGAAGCAATGGCGGTATCCCAAAGCAATTATGATAATGCTTGTAAGGAAGCAGATGCAGTGTCAGGGCAGATACAAGAACAGCAGGAATTGTTGGAGCAAGAATTAGTAAAATTGGATTTTCCTTCAGCGGATGAGGCCAGAGGGGCGCTGTTGTCTGCGGAACTGTTGGAGAAGCTGAATCGGGAGATCGAAAAATATGAAGCTACCGGGGAACTGTTGCGGAAGCAACTTACCGAGGCCCGGGAGTCACTGAAGGACCGTCAGGAACCGGATATATCGGCTTGTGACGGAGCATTACAAGAATTGGAGCAGCGCAAGGAGCAGCATATCAGCCGCAGAGAGGCGGCCAAGGCAGGACTACAACGGAAACAGGAGAAAGAGAAAAAGCTTCGTCAGGGCTATGAGGAGCTGGAAAAGCAGTGGACCGGTGCAGAGACGGACTGGGTATTTGCCAAGACCCTTCGGGGAGATACCGGTACCGGCTTACAGCGATATGTACTGGGCATTTTGTTTTCTTCTGTAATTGTGGCAGCCAATGGGATGCTGGAGCAGGTCCACGGAGGCAGATATCGTCTGTACCGCAGTGATGAGCGTATGAAGGGCTCCAATAAGCGTGGTTTGGAATTGAAGGTATATGACAGCTTCAGCAGTGAACAGGATGGGCGTAGTGTAAAAACTCTTTCCGGTGGTGAGAAATTCCTGGTGTCCCTGGCTTTGTCCATTGGTGTATCCACTGTAGCCCGAAAAAGCGGCATTCGGATAGAGGCGATGTTTATAGATGAGGGCTTTGGTTCCCTGGACAACAATTCTATAGAGGATGCACTGGGTATTCTGGCAGGAATACAGCGTTCCAAGGGAATGGTGGGGATTATTTCCCATGTACAGCTGTTGCAGGATCATATTCCGGCAAAGCTTCAAATCCGTAAATCAAGAGACGGAAGTGAAATTGTGTCAAATATTGGTTAAATTTAAAAGTATGAAGGCTCATAAAGTGTACAAACTATAAGTGGAGGTGTATGCTATGGGCCTTTTACTTGGAATTGTAGTTACAATTATTGGATGCTTTTTTGCACTATTACTGTGGTGTTGTACAGTGGTAGCGAAGCGAACAGATAAACAAATGGAGAATTGGTGGAAAATTTGAAACAATTTTTGACAAAATCCACAGATTTACTTGCTTTATGGACTACTTTCCTTTATCATATAGAATAGCATAAGAAAAGGAGAGTTTGTTATGAGCGAACAAAACAATTTCAAGCCCTATATCCCGGCTGAAAAGGTTACTCCTGAAATCACAGTTACATCCGTGATTATGGGTATTCTTTTATCCGTGGTATTTGGTGCAGCAAACGCATATCTGGGTCTCCGTGTAGGTATGACTGTATCTGCTTCCATTCCTGCAGCAGTTATTGCCATGGGTGTAATCCGTGTGATTATGCGTAAAAACTCCATTTTGGAGAGCAACTTTGTACAGACTGTAGGTTCTGCAGGTGAGTCTGTGGCAGCCGGTGCAATCTTTACTCTTCCCGCTCTGTTTCTTTGGGCAGCAGAGGGCAAGATGGACAAGCCCGGAATTGTTGAGATTACCCTGATTGCTTTATTGGGTGGTTTGTTGGGTGTATTCTTTATGGTACCCCTTCGTAATGCCCTGATTGTAAGAGAACACAATACCCTGCCTTATCCTGAAGGAACTGCATGTGCAGAGGTAATGCTGGCAGGTGAAGAGGGTGGTGCCAATGCGTCCACTGTTTTTGCCGGACTGGGTCTTGCAGCTATTTTCAAGTTTGTAATCGATGGTTTAAAGGCAGTTCCCAGTGAGGTTTCCCTGAGAGTGAAGGGCTTTGCCGGTGAAATTGGTACTCAGATTTATCCTGCGGTATTCTCCGTTGGTTATATCTGTGGTCCCCGTATTTCTTCTTATATGTTTGCAGGCGGTCTGGTAAGCTGGTGTGTACTCATCCCTGCCATCGTACTGTTTGGTGAGAGCCTGATCCTGTATCCCGGTACAGCACCTATTGGTGAGATTTTTGCAGCTGACGGTGCAGGCGGCATCTGGGGTACCTACATCCGCTATATTGGTGCAGGTGCTTTGGCTTGCGGCGGTATCATTAGTCTGATTAAGTCACTGCCTTTGATTGTACGTACCTTCCGTGATGCAATTAAGAGTATGAAGGGCGGTATCGGTGGTGGTCAGCTTCGTACCGAACAGGATATCAACATGAAGATTATTTTTGCAGCAATCGCTGTATGTACCTTGCTGGTATGGCTGGTTCCTGCTATTCCCGTTAGTTTGTTGGGTGCCGTAATCGTAGTTATCTTTGGTTTCTTCTTTGCCACCGTATCCTCCAGAATGGTAGGTTTGGTAGGTAGTAGTAATAACCCTGTATCCGGTATGGCAATCGCTACCCTGCTGATTGCAACCTTGATTTTGAAGGCTACCGGAGATGGCGGTACCCATGGTATGCAGGCAGCTATTGCAATCGGTTCCATTATCTGTATTGTAGCAGCTATTGCAGGCGATACTTCTCAGGATTTGAAGACCGGCTTCCTCCTTGGTGCGACACCCAAGAAGCAGCAGTACGGCGAGGTTATCGGTGTAGTTGCTTCTGCTTTGGCTATCGGCGGTACCCTGTATCTGCTGGATTCTGCATGGGGCTTTGGTACCGATGAACTGGCGGCTCCCCAGGCGACTCTGATGAAGATGATCATCGAAGGTGTTATGGAAGCAAACCTGCCTTGGGGTCTGGTATTTATCGGTGTATTCCTGGCTCTGGCTGTGGAAATTATGGGTATTCCTGTACTGCCTTTCGCAATCGGTGTATATCTGCCTGTACAGTTGAACGCTTGTATCATGGTAGGTGGTATCGTGCGTCTGGTATTTGACCGCATGAAGAAGGAAGAGAATGTAAAGAAGAACATCATCAGTGATGGTATCCTGTTCTGTTCCGGTATGATTGCAGGTGAAGGTCTGGTAGGTATCCTCCTGGCATTGCTTGCGGTATTTGGTGTAGGCGAGCTCATTGATATTTCCGGATTGCTGAACCTTCCTACTACAGTTTCCAATATTGCAAGTCTGGTAGTATTTGCACTTTTGGTTCTGTGTGTACTCAAGTTCACCATCTGGAAGAAACGCAAATAGGATTTTGCTCATGAAAAAGAATAAAAATGTACTATCTGAAAATTACCTGGAGAAGATTCCCCAGCGTCCCGAAGGATTGGATTGGTCCGCAGATGACGCCGGCATTGTGACTCTTCAGGTACACAATACAGGTTTTGTAAATCGGCTTGCCCAAAAGCTTTTTAAGAAACCACCCATCAGTTATATCCATCTGGATGCCATCGGCAGCTTTGTCTGGCCCCTGCTGGACGGAGAAAAGAACATCCTGGAGCTGGGGCAACTGGTGGAAGAGCGGTTCGGTGATGAGGCACAGCCCCTATACGAAAGACTGGCCAAATATTTTCAGATATTGGATAGTTACCACTTTATCCGTTGGGCACAAATGTAATTTTTCGGAGGACCTTGGGGTCCTCCGTTTTTGATTCCCTCCCCCACACCCTCTCCCCGTCCGTCCTTGCCCGCCGCCTTCCCGGCTCCCCGGGGCCACGCCCCTGCCGCCCCTGCTCCGCCTCCACCCACCTTCCTTCTGCAGCAATTTGGGCTGTCCCTTGGATGGATTTTCAAAACCGCCCCTTTGGTTAGGGACGGTGTCTTTTACCGAATGCACATTGCCCGCCTGCTGTATACCCTGCAAAGACAGCTTTTGGAAATTAGCACAATGTTTGTGGCAAATATACTTCCACATGCATACGTTTCGTGCCATCAGCCCACTAAGCAAACGCAGGGAGAAT